>JAQXNQ010000045.1 GCA_029098085.1 Oscillospiraceae bacterium | reverse complement strand
CAGTCCATGCGGATCTTCCCCGGCAACTACACCAAGTACAAGACACTGAAGGCCGAGCTCATGGCCCGCTGGGAAAAGGAGTACGAGGCTCAGCAGGAGGAAATCGCCGATCTGGAGGACTATGTGGCCAAGAATCTGGTGCGGGCCTCCACCTCCAAGAGCGCCAAGGCGCGGGTCAAAAAGCTGGAGCGGATGGAGCGCATCGACCGTCCCCGGGAGTACAACAAAAAGATCAGCCTCCACTTCAGCTACGACCGGGAGCCGGTCAAGGACGTGCTCATCGCCTCCGACCTGTCTCTGACCGTGGGGGAGGGGGAGCTGCGCAAGCATCTGTTTGACCATCTGTCCTTCGACATCCGCCGGGGGGATAAGGTGGCCGTCATCGGCGAAAACGGCATCGGCAAGTCCTCTCTTCTGAAGGGTCTGCTGGGGCAGATTCCCTTTGACAGCGGCAAATACCGCTGGGGCGCCGAGGTCAAGATCAGCTATTTCGATCAGGAGAACCGGGGCCTGCATCCCAATATGACCGTGCTGGAGGAGCTGTGGAGCCGCTGGCCCCGCAAGTCCGAGACCGAGATCCGCACCGAGCTGGGCCGGGTGCTGCTCATGGGTGAGGATGTCTATAAGAAGGTCGGCGTCCTGTCCGGCGGCGAGCGGGCCAAGCTGTCCTTCGCCATCCTCATGGCCGGCCGGGGCAATTTCCTCATGCTGGACGAGCCCACCAACCATCTGGATCTGCAGAGCAAGGAACTGCTGGAGGACGCCCTCTGCGAGTTCCCCGGCACCATGCTGTTTGTTTCCCATGACCGGTACCTGCTCCGCCGGGTGCCGGACAAGATCATCGAGATCTTTGACGACCATGTGGAGGTTTTCCCCGGCAACTACGACTATTATATGGAAGAGCAGCAGCGCCGGGCCAGACTCTCCGCTCAGGAAACTGCCCCCAAAAAGGAGGAGGCCCCCTCCGCCGAGAAGGTCAGCTTCTACAAGTCCAAGCAGCAGAAGGCCGAGGAGGCCAAGGCCCGCGCCCGGGCCCGGGCTCTGGAAAAGCGCCTGGAGGAGCTGGATGTGGAGATTGCCGACATCGAGGCCGAGCTGGCCGCCCCCGACACCGACTATAAGCGTCTGGAGGAGCTCTGCCTGCTGCTGGAGGAGAAAAAGAACGAGCAGAACAGCGTCATGGAGGAATGGATGGAGCTGACGGAGTGACAGATCGTGCAGGGTGAAGGAATGCACCACCTCCGCCGCACACCTTTCCTCCCCTCAAAACCATTTCTGAGAATCTCCCTTTTCCCTCATATTTTACTGTTCGCTGAAATTGAAGGATAATTTCAGCGAACTTTTATTTTCATGCAGGAATTTTTGAATTTTGTGCTCTGCACCGTCCGATATTACAAAATGAGGGGAAGAACCGGCAAAAAGGCGGTTGATTCGGGGATGGAGCATGCGTTTCAAAGAAAAACTTGACGGATTCTCAAAAAAATATTGCATTTTCTCTGCAAATGGTGTATAATGCCGTTACACGCATAAAACAGGAGGAATGGGAAATGGCGTTAACAAACGAATATCTGAAAAAAGTCCTGGAAACCGTAAAAAAGAGAGACGCGGGCGAACCTGAGTTCATCCAGGCAGTCACCGAGGTGCTGGAATCCTTCGAGCCTGTGGTGGAAGCCCGTCCCGAGCTGGAAAAGCTGGGCATCATCGAGCGGATCGTGGAGCCGGAGCGCTTCATTCAGTTCCGCGTGCCCTGGGTGGACGACGCCGGCCATGTGCAGGTCAACCGCGGCTACCGGGTTCAGTTCAACTCCGCCATCGGCCCCTACAAGGGCGGTCTGCGGCTGCATCCCTCGGTCAATACCTCTGTCATCAAGTTCCTGGGCTTTGAGCAGTGCTTCAAGAACTCTCTGACCGGTCTGCCCATGGGCGGCGGCAAGGGCGGCTCCGACTTCGACCCCAAGGGCAAGTCCGACATGGAAATCATGCGCTTCTGCCAGTCCTTCATGACCGAGCTGTACCGTCACATCGGTCCCGACACCGACGTGCCCGCCGGTGACATCGGCGTGGGCGGCAGAGAGATCGGCTACCTCTTCGGCCAGTACAAAAAGATCTGCAACGAATTTACCGGCGTCCTCACCGGCAAGGGACTGAGCTACGGCGGCTCCCTGGCCCGTACCGAGGCCACCGGCTACGGCCTGCTGTACTTCACCAAGGAAATGCTGGCCTGCATGAAGAACGACACCCTGGAAGGCAAGACCGTGGTCATCTCCGGCTCCGGCAACGTGGCCATCTACGCCACCCAGAAGGCTCAGCAGCTGGGCGCCAAGGTTGTCGCCCTGTCCGATTCCAACGGCTATGTCTACGACGCTGACGGCATCAAGCTGGATGTGGTCAAGCAGATCAAAGAAGTGGAGCGGGGCCGTATCTCCGAGTACGCTAAGAGAGTGCCCGGCGCCGTTTACACCGAAGGCTGCAAGGGCATCTGGACCATCCCCTGCGATGTGGCTCTGCCCTGCGCCACCCAGAACGAGCTGGACGGCGAGAGTGCTGCTGTCCTGATCAAGAACGGCGTCATGGCTGTCGCCGAGGGCGCCAACATGCCTTCTACCCCTGAAGCCATCGAGGCCTTCCAGGCTGCGGGCGTTCTGTTTGCTCCCGCCAAGGCTGCCAACGCCGGCGGCGTGGCCACCTCCGGTCTGGAGATGAGCCAGAACTCCCAGCGGTACAGCTGGAGCTTTGATGAAGTGGATGCCAAGCTCCACGACATCATGGTGGGCATCTTCCACAGCGCCTACGACGCCGCCGAAAAGTACGGCAAGAAGGGCAATCTGGTGGCTGGCGCCAACATCGCCGGCTTCGAGAAGATCGCCGCTGCCATGATCGCGCAGGGCGTCTGAGCTTTCTCCTTGCGGAGAAAGCTGCAAGAACGACTCGCGGCCGGAGCGGCCGCGCCGCAACCGCAGGGCAGCATGGCGCCAGCCATAAAGTTCTGCTTGCGGAATTGCGGACGTCCTTCTTGCGGGTGGGCGAATCTCCTCTGCGTTTGTTGTTGTCGTTCCCTCTGAGGAACGGTGTATGAATCAGCCGTCCCCTTATATGTTCCATACAGAAATGTCCCGGCGGGATTCGTTCCTGCCGGGACATTTTGCTTTTCCTCAAGAGCAAAGCCTTTTATGCTCACCTTTGTGGAAAATACCGCTGTTTTTATGGCGTGGATGTTCGCACTCTCTACCCGGATGTCAGCCTTGCCGATCTCTACGATGAGTTGATCATGCCGCAGGATACACATCGTCCATCAGCAGAATTATTGGGATGAGATGCGGGCATACGGCTTTTTCGTTTGGAATATGACCGAGAGCACCTGCGTTACAGTGCTGATGAAGCTGTACCAGAATCTGACGGAGCAGAAGAGGTAAGACGTTTTCTAAAAAGCACTTTTGCGGATCATTAATTATGGCAATTGTACTTGACAAATTGGCAATTATGCGATATACTGTATACAGCTAAGAGAATTAGCATCGAAAGGGGCAATATCATGGGAAAGGACATGGGTTTGCGAATTTCCGAAACATTACGGAATCGCGGAATGACACAAAAAGAGTTGGCCGAACGCATAGGGGTAACGGAGGCTGTTGTGTCTAGATATATTTCTGGAGACAGGGATCCAAAACCGGAAATGTTGGCCAACATTGCCACCGCGCTCCATACCACATCTGACTTTTTGCTTGGTATCGAAACGGAGGAATACAGCCATTTGCGGATTCGCAGAATGATTGCAAGAAATGCCGCGAAGATGTCGGATCAAGAAAAGCGCGAGCTGATCAATGCCCTGTTTGGAGAGGAGTAACTTTGGGAATTTCATTGTCGCATACTCGTTATGAAGAAATCAAGCAAATCGTTGTTGATCTTTTTGTCCGGTATGAAGTATCCTGTGTACCGGTAAATGGATTCGAGCTGGCGACGAAAATGGGCGTTACAGTAATGCCATACTCTGCCATTCCAGAGTCAAAACGATGGTTGTTGTTCAAAAAAAGCGAGGACGGGTTTTGCGTTGAAAAGAATATCGGTAAATGGTTCATTTATTATAATGACCAAAAAGACTATGGACGCATCAATAACACGATTTTTCATGAAATCGGCCATATTGTCTTAGATCACAGCGAGGACAGTGAACTTGCCGAAAAGGAAGTAAAATTCTTTGCAAAGTACGCGTTGGTTCCGCCTGTTCTCGTTCATAAACTGAGACTGAATAATCCAGACGATATTGCGGATATTTTTGAGGTCAGCTATGAGGCAGCTTGCTATGCATATTCGTACTACCGGAAATGGTTGCAATATGGAACGTCGGACTATGCCAGCTATGAAATCACACTCTTGAAACTGTTTCGGGATGTATCTTAAAAGGTGGCGATCAAATTAAGAGAAAAATAAAAACACATCTAAATACTGTTGGCGCAGCGATCAGATGTGTTTTCACGCAGAATATGTTGAACATATCCATTTGAACAAGGCTATTTTAACATATTCTGCGGCAGATGTCTATTGGAAAAACAAACAAAAGGCGGAAAAACCGCAGAAAGGATGCTAAAATACCGATGACAACAAAAGAAATGAGAGAGAGTCCGCTTTTTATGCGAAATTCCTTTGATGGACAGGGTAAATGGAATATCCCTCTTGTCCGTAGACAGGAAGTTGATACGCGGGCAATCTCTTTGATTGCCTGTTCCGATACAAGGAGCAAGGATAACGCTGCAAACTGTAGGCATGGTGTACATTTCTTTGTAGATGACTACCGTTTTGAGGGTATCTATACGCACCCAGAACGCACTTTATCGAAATATTCGCAGTATGCCTTCCTTCTGACCCCTGATTTTTCTACTTATGCGGATATGGATTTGTGGAGGCAGATTGAAAGTGTTGCCAAAAATCGATGGGTCGGAGCCTATTGGCAAAGTAACGGTTTAACGGTCATTCCTACGATTAGCTGGAGTACTTCCCGTAGCTTTGATTTCTGCTTTGATGGAGTGGAGCAGAATGCTGTTGTGGCCATCAGCACACTGGGATGTAGGCGCTCAAAGATTCCCTTCCTGCGTGGTTATGAAGCTATGCTAAATAAACTGAATCCTCAAACCGTTATCTGCTTTGGCGAACCACTTTCCGAAATGTGTGGGAATATCGTCTTTGTGGACTATCGGACGTCCCGAAAGGTGGTGCGCTGATATGGGCGGTAGAGGTACTTTTGCGGCAGGAAATCTTGTTCCTTACAGTTATCGGGCTGTTGGTAATATTGAGGGAGTTAAGGTGTTGGAAGGCATTGCTGGGAAACATGGACTTCCCGAATCGGCACGTTCAAGCAATGCATATATAAAACTGAGTCCAAATGGTATTTTTCGTGAAATGAGGTTTTATGACGAAAACCATATGCTAATTATGGAAATTGCATATCACCCTGAGAAATCTCTTACAGGTAATAACCATACTCCTGTTTTGCACTACCATATTTATGACAAACGTTTTAGTCAAAATAAAACAGGCCCGTTTGGCAGAACACCTGCTAAAATTCTGACGAGAGAAATGAAAGAGAAATATGGGAAATTCTTTAAAGGGATAAAATTAGATGATTAACGGGAATGCAAACGAATTTATAGATAGAATCTACACATGCCAAGATACAGCGTTTATTTATAAAGGCAGAAAGTATTGGTTCCAAGGATACATGCCTAATGAAAATACTGTCCATATGGAAATTTTCCAGACCGATCCTGCTAAGGAAGACTATATTTGGGAATATAACGGTTCGTCGATCAGTGAAGGACAGGAAGCGTTTCAAACTGCCCCTATTTTCGATGGAAGGACTTTCTGGGAAGTCGAAAAGGAAATTAAATGGGCAGATGATTGATAATACTGGCGCTTTACAGGTTGACACTATTGAAACAGTAACGTACAGTCGATAAGATGGTTCGCCTGATTGATTCATCTATCCTTTCAGTCAAGCAAGAACATCAAGAACGGTTTGACGGAAGGAACCTCTGGCCAGAGTCCTCGCTCAACTTCGTTGAGCTGCAAGAATGCTTGCATTCTTGTCGCGCGTTCCTGATCTTTTATAAGAAATTAAGAAATTTTATCTTCTGCAGGATTTGTCCGCGGGGCAAATCCCGGCGATACAGGGCTCTGCCAGACTAAGGCCGAAGGCCGTGTCGGGGACCTGCAAGGGGCGTGCCCCTTGACCCATCTGCCTTTGCAAAGGTCGATAGGAATATATTGCTGCAAAAGGAGGCCCACAGCCGCAAGCCGTGAGCCTTCCTTTTTGCATCGGAGAGCGGAAACCTCTGCGCCTTAATCCGCCTCAATCTCAAAGCTGAAGTCGGAGAAATCGGCGGTGAGCCGGGCCACAGCGCCCTGCCGCTGCCACTGAAGGGTCAGCACCGATCCGCTGCAGCAGGCGGTCAGTTCGGCGTCGAAACCGAAGGCGGGACAGGTGTTCCGCAGCCGGAGCAGCTCCAGCTGCCGCTGTACCAGCTCGGTCTGCAGACCCGCCTGTACATCGGCGGCGGAGAGGTTGGTGCGGTTGATTTCCTTATGACCGCCCTCTCCGGCCCGCCGGACGGCCTCATGGTCGTTTTTGCCGGCGAACAGATCCAGATACCAGACCTGGGGCTTGCCGGGCATGAACATCTGAATGGCCCGGGCCAGCAGCAGCTTTTGGGGATCCTCGCCCAGGGCGCTGTAGTAGGTGGCGTTGACCTGGTAGTAGACCCCCTTCTGTCCGTGGAGGTTCTTCACATAGCCGCCGCGCTCCACCACCCGGTCGATCAGGTACTGGATCCGGTCATCGGGCAGCAGCCCCTTCAGATCCAGCAGCGGGATGCCGTCATGGCAGCCCAGCATGTTGACGGTGCGGATCTGCTTGCTCCACAGCTCTCGGGCCCAGTCGCAGAGCAGCTGACCGCTCTGCCGCTCGAAGGCGTCCAGCATCAGGCCGGGCAGGAAGAAGTCGTAGGTCAGATAGCCCTGCTCCGCCACCTTTTCGTGGATCCGCTCCTGATAGGAGGCGTGGATCTCCGGCAGCAGCTGCAGTCCGTGGGGGTCGGCCAGCTGCCGTACCTGCTCCAGCAGCTCCCAGGTCTCAGGATCATTGAGGAAGTTCTTCCGTCCGGGGGCCTTGGGGGCGTAGGCAAAGGCGTCCAGCCGGACAATGTCCGCGCCGTAATCCGACAGGGCCGTGAGGGTGTTCTCGTAGAACGCCCAGACCAGCGGCGACTGGATGTTCAGATCCATCTGCCCCAGATACTCCCGGTTCTGCTCCAGCCAGCTGACCACCCGGTCTTTGCAGGCGGCGAAGGGGCCGAAGTCGATCTTCCCGGGAGCCTCGCCCCGGTCAAGAGCTTCGCTTAAAAGAATGTGCAGCCGTTCAGCGGAGCCGTACTGCAGCCCGGCGATTTCCATCAGCTGCTGCACCGTGGGACGGCGGCAGGAAACGCTCTGATAGAAGGTGTTCCAGTAGGGCACCTTTCGCCCGTCCGGCATCCGCACCATCAGAAGGGGCAGTCCCGGCTTGCGGAAGAACATGGGTGCCAGGTATTCCGGATCGGGCTGGATATAGCCCTCTTCGGTCATCTCGCCGCAGCCCTGCCAGAACTTGTTCCAGTCGATGAAAAAGTCCCGGTAGGGAGATGCTTCGCCGTTTTTCAGGACATCCTGAAACTGGGGGCTCAGCACCGACGCGTGGTTGAGGATGAAGTCCAGCTTGAGGCCGATGCCCAGCTTCCTGATCCGTTCCAGATCCTCCCGGCTGGCCAGCGCTTCATTGAGGCTGTAGTCGATGACCGAAAAGCCCCGGTCGAGGTCGGTGTTGAACAGGCTGGGCAGGATGTAGCAGGAGGAAAAGGCGCCCTGTACCCGGGAATCCTCCAGAAAATCCGCAAGGGCCCCCAGATTGCCCCCCAGGCTGTCCGGGTAGGCGTTGAGCATGGGGCCGGCTGTCATGGTGCTCTGCATGGTCATTCCTCCTCCTGCGCGATGAGACGATGGTACTGACCGCTGGTCAGCAGCGCACCGTTTTTGGACAGAATCAATGCGGCCTTGTGGGCCTGACTGTTCAGCAGCCGCTGCTCAATCTCCAGCACCATGGTGACAAAGGGACTGTCGGCTCCGCCGTCCCGGGCCCGGCTGACCCGGTAGGCCAGGGTTTCAGCCGGGGTACTGCCCAGCAGAATGGGCACATCCACCCCCTGCAGCCGGTCGCTGCCGCTGTGGGTCCACTCGACAATCAGCACCCGGATGTCGGAGAAATCCTTCTTCTCGTACCAAAGGGCCGTCTCAGTGCGGCCCATCCGCTTGAGCCAGAGGGTCTGGTCTCCGGCCTTGAACCGGCCCAGCAGGGTGCTGAGGGCGTCGAAATCCTGTTCAGCGTCGCCGCCCAGATAGCCCGCCAGGGCGTCCCGTCCGGCGCTTTGATAGAGGGCCAGCCAGGGATGCCGAGCCCGTCCGGACGGGTCGGCGTCCAGTTCGGTCAGCTGCAGAGCCTCCAGCTCGGCCCGGATTTCTTCATTGTACACCCCCGCCGTCAGCAGTCCCTTGATGCCGCCGCAGCGGAAGATCCGCAGCCGCTCGGCGTCGTTCTGGCAGGGGATCCGCCGGGGGTAATTGTCCCCCGACAGGATGTAGCAGGGGAGGCCCAGCTCCCGCAGATACTGCCCCAGCAGGGCCGCCATGCCGGATTTGCCCGAGCCGGAGCCGCCGAACAGTCCGATGACCGCCCGGCCGTTTTGCTCCAGCGGCGGCTGCAGGCATTTCATCAGCGGGGGGAAGAGGGTATTTGCCTTGACGACCTGCTCGGGATGGATGGAGATCCGGTCGCCGGGCATGTCCCCGTGGGGCAGGGCGTTTAAGTCGGTGAGGACGGGCGGTGTCCAGTCGCTCATGTCCGGGAAGGAAAAGGGGTTGCCGTTCATCGTAAAGCCTCCTTTTCGGAAATATCAGTCCTCTGTCTGTTCAAAGGTGATGACCAGGCTCTCATACTGGCCCGGCGTCTGGGGCAGAGCCAGACCGGCCCGCTCCCAGCTGCGGCCGCTGCGGATCGTCCCGGTGAGGGAGCAGCGGTACCGCTTGTCGGGATCCAGTCCCCGCAGGGGCAGGTACACCGGCAGGGGGTTGGCCTCAGCCTCGGTCATGACCACCGTTACCATGGCGGAGGTGCGGTCTTTGGCGGCAAAGCCCCAGGCCGACATCCGGTCGTTCATGCAGAGCCGGTAGTAGTCCCCTTCGTGAGTCAGGGCATAGCACTGCTTGAACAGGGCGATCTGGCCGGGAATCTGCTCCAGATCTTCCTTGTCCAGCTTGCTCAGATCCAGCTCGTAGCCGAAGCTGCCGGACATGGCCACATCCGCCCGGGTTTTCAGGGGAACGCTGCGGCGCTCCCGGAAGCCGGGAACTACCGCCACATGGGCGCCCATGGCCGAGACGGGATAGAAGAAGGAGGTGCCGTACTGGATCTGCAGCCGGTTGATGGCGTCGGCGTTGTCGCTGCACCAGATCTGGGGGGAGTAGTAGAGCATACCGGCGTCAAACCGTCCGCCGCCGCCGCTGCAGCCCTCCAGCAGGAGGTCGGGGAACCGCTGCAGCAGCCGCTCCAGCAGCTCGTAGACGCCCAGCATATACCGGTGAAACAGCTCGCCGCTGCGTTCTGCGGGCAGCGCGCTGCTGTACAGGTCGCAGACGCTGCGGTTCATGTCCCACTTGACATAGTCCGCCTGGGACTCCTCCAGCACCGCCGAAATGCGGTCAAGGAGGTAATCCCGGATCTCTTTGCGGGACATATCCAGCACCAGCTGGCAGCGGCCGCGGTTGGGCTCCCGTCCGGGAATCCGGATGGCCCAGTCGGGATGGGCGCGGAACAGGTCGGAGTCCTCCGAGATCATTTCCGGCTCAAACCAGATGCCGAACTTCAGCCCCATGCCGTGGAGTTTGGCGGCCAGCTGTCCGATGCTGCCGCCCATCTTTTTCTCATTGACCACCCAGTCGCCGAGACCGCTGGTGTCGCCGTCCCGTTTGCCGAACCAGCCGTCGTCCAGCACCAGCATTTCAATGCCCAGCCCGGCGGCCTGACGGCCCAGGGAGAGGATCTTCTCCTCGTCAAAATCGAAGTAGGTGGCCTCCCAGTTGTTGATCAGTACTGGCCGCTGGGCGTGCTTCCAGGCGCCGCGGCAGAGGTGCTCCCGGATCACATCGTGATACTGGCGGGAGAGGGCGCCCAGGCCCTGATCCGAGCAGCTGAGGATCACCTGAGGGGTGCAGAACTGCTCACCCGGCTCCAGCGTGAAGGAGAACCAGTCGGGGTGGATGCCCATGACGGCCCGGGTACCGCATCGCTGGCCCTTCTGGACAGCGGCAGTGAAGCAGCCGCTGTAGACAAACAGCATGCCCCAGCACAGGCCGTGCTCCTCATCAGCGCCCGGGGTGCACAGGATCACCCCGGGGTTCAGCTGATGGCTGGAGGTGCCCCGGATACTGCCGATTTCGGTTCTGGCAAAGCCCACCGGCACGCGGCGGAGTGTGCGCTCCATGGCGTGGCGGCCGCTGAAGTAGATCATGTCCAGCTCTTCATGCTGGAAGTCCAGACAGCAGGACAGGGCTTTTTCCAGCTGCACCGGGGCGGTGCCTCCGCCCAGGATGACGGCGCTGCGGGTGATGACATTTTCCTTCTCGAAAATGCCGTAGTACAGCTTCACCTTCACGCTCGACGCCTTTTCCTTCAGGGTCAGGATCAGGGTTTCTCCCGGCTCCTGCTCATCGCCGTACAGGGCGGGCAGGCCGGGGATGGGCTGCGCCGCGGGCAGAACCTCCCAGCTTTCAAAGCGGAAGTCGGCGGCCATGGAGCCGTCTGCGTGCCGCAGGCGAATCATATCCTCCCGGTAGTCGCCCACACCGCTGGAGGGAAGCTCCTGGGGCAGGGTGTCCAGGGAATAGGTCCGGTCGGAGCCGGCTTCAGGCGGATTGCCGGAAAAGCCCATGTCGCTGCGGACAATCAGCTCCCTCAGGTCATCCTCCGGGTCAATGGAGGCGCCATAGTAGGTATGCAGCAGCACTCCATGCTCGTCCACCGCCATCTGATAGCTGGTGGAGCGGGTCTGCAGGGTGAAGGTCAGGGTCTGCTCATTGATGAGAATAGCCATAGAGATCCCTCCGTCAATGTATTTCTATCTCCAGTATATCATGTTTTCGGCTGCCTGAAAACGGTTCTTTTGAGAAAATTATTCCTTGACCGCGCCGATGACGATGCCGGACACGAAGTATTTCTGCAGGAAGGGGTAGATCAGCAGCAGCGGAATGGTGGAGACCACGATCTTGGTGGCGTTGAAGGAACGGTTATTCATGGTAGCCAGCTGCTTGAGCTGCTCCGAGTCGGTGATCTGGGTGATGTCCACCGTCAGCTGCTGGATGTAGGTCTGCAGGGGGTAAAGGGAGGCCTTGTTCATGTACAGCAGGCCGGAGAAGTAGTCGTTCCAGTGATAGACGATGGAAAACAGAGCCACGGTGGCCAGTGCGGGCAGGGACACCGGCAGGTAGATTTTCAGCAGGATGGTCAGGGGAGAAGCGCCGTCGATGGAGGCCGCCTCATCCAGAGAGGCGGGCACGCCCTTGAAGAAGTTGATCATCAGAATGACATTGAAGACCGGAACGGCGCCGGGCAGTACCAGCGCCCAGATGGTGTTGACCATGTGCAGCTTGCTGACGACCATGAACAGGGGGATGATGCCGCCGGAGAACAGCATGGCGAAGATGACGATCTTGATGTAGATTTCCCGGGCGGGGAACCGCAGCTTGCTCTTGGACAGGGGATAGGCCATCGAGATGACGAAGAACATGTTGATCAGGGTGCCCAGCACCACCCGCTTGACCGAGATCCAGAAGGAGGTCCAGAACTGGCCGTCGTTGAGCAGCTTCTGATAGGTGCTGACGGTGAAATCCACCGGCAGCAGGCCTACCTGGTTGGAAGCCACGGCGTTGGTGCCGCTGAAGGAAATGGCGATCATGTTGATGAGGGGCAGCAGGCAGCTGAGGGTCATGAGGGTGACAACGATCCAGATGAGTGCTCTGGCGATCCGGCTGCCGATGGTAGTCTTTTTAACCATGATAGTTCCTCCTTAGAAAATGCCGCTGCCGGTGAGCTTCTGAGCCAGCTTGTTGGAGCCGAGGATCAGGATGAAGCTGATGACCGACTTGAACAGGCCCACAGCCGCGCCGATGCTGTACTGGCCCTCTACCATACCGATCCGGTAGACATAGGTATCGATGATGTCGCCGGTCTGATAGACGATGGGGTTGTACAGGTTGAAGATCTGGTCGAAGCCGGCGTTGAGGATGTTGCCCAGGTTCAGGGCCGCCATCAGCACGATGGTGGGCATCAGGGAAGGAAGGGTGATGTGCAGGATCTGCTTGAACCGGCCGGCGCCGTCAATGGAGGCCGCCTCGTACAGGCCGGGGTCAATGCCCAGCAGGGCCGCCAGGTAGATGACCGAGTTGTAGCCGAATTCCTTCCAGACGTCGGTGGCCACGATAACGGAGCGGAACCAGCGGTTGTCCGCCAGGAACTGGATGCTTTCCACGCCGAAGAGGGAGAGGAAGCTGTTGATGGGGCCGTCCAGCGAGAACATGTTGGTGACGACGGTGGCCAGCACGACCCAGGAAAGGAAGTGGGGCAGGTAGACAATGGTCTGGAAGGTGCGCTTGAAGAATTTTCCGCCCAGCTCGTTGAGCAGGATGGAGAAGGCAACCGGCACCACCGCGTTGCAGACCAGCTTGGCGAAGGCGATGATCAGGGTGTTCCAGAATACCTGCACGCTGTCGGGGAAGCTGAAGATGATTTTGTAGTTTTCCAGACCCACCCAGCGGGAGTTCAGAAGGCCCCGGGCGGGAACGTAATCCTGGAAAGCCATCAGGGAGCCGACCAGCGGGACAAAGACAAAGATGAGCAGGACGATCATGCCGGGAAGCAGCATCAGGTGAAAGGTCAGTCTTTCAGTCCGGTTTTGGCTGTTCGCCGGTTTTTTGGCGATTGCTGCGGTCATAGGAATCCTCCTTGTGTCAGATGAAAAAGGCGTTTTTCCGCAGAGAGGCCCCCAAAATGCGGTGAGCGCAGATTTTGGGGGCTTCCCGGAAGAAGTTATTTCTTGATGGCCTCGTTGACCTCCTGGGTGATGGTCTCACCGCCGGCCTGGGTCCACTTCTCCACGAAGGAGTCGAACTGGTCGATGGTGTACTCACCGGTGATGATCTTCAGGACGGTCTCCATCTCCATCTTTTCCAGAGAGCTCCATCTGGTGCCCATGGAATCGGTGGTCTCGAAGAAGACGGGGGTGGTGTAGTTTGCGGGCTCTTCGATCATCCGCACCATCGAGACCATACGGGAGGTGTACTGGGAGTAGTCGGCGGGATCGGCCTTTTCACCGGCGGCTTCAGCCTCGGTGAACCGGACAGCGGCCTCGTAGTAGCTCTGCTCCTCAGTGGTCAGGGAGTCAATGCCGGCCTTGCCGTTAAAGACGTCCAGCACATGGCCGGTCATCAGCTCGGCGTTGTTGCCGGGCTGCACCTCGCAGTAGAGGGGCCAGTTGAAGTAAGCCAGGGTCTGGTTTTCCTTGATTTCAGCAGCGGCGTCGGTTCTGTCCTGTTTGCTGTATTCGGAGTTGACATTGACGATCTTCATGGCCAGCTCGGGATGTTCATAGCCCTTGCGGACCACAACGAAACCGGCGTAGGGCTTGGTGCTGATGGCGTTGATGGAACCTTCGCTGCCCACGGGAGCGCTGACATTGACCCACTGGGCGTCGTCGGTGGCGTAGGTGGAGGTCTGCGCCTGGTTGAAGGGAGCCCACCAGGGGCCGATGAAGGCGCCGCACTTGCCGGTGGAGATCAGGCCGACGATGTCGTCGTTGGTGCGGGTGGCGAATTCCTTATCCAGGATGCCCTCGCTGTACCAGCGGTTCAGCAGCTCCAGAGGCTGTTTCATCTCTTCCTGTACCGAGCCGTAGACAGCCTTGCCGTCCTTCTCGATCCAGACATTGGGGTAGGCGTCCAGAGCGGTGAAGATGTTGTCGATGGCGAAGGTGTTGTTGGGATAGCCGCCGTAAACCTCGCTGTGCACCACCAGACCCATGGTGTCATCCTGGCCGTCGCCGTCAGGATCCTGCTCGATGAAGGCCTTCAGCACCGCTTCCATCTCTTCCAGGGTGGAGGGCTCAGAGAGGCCCAGGTTGTCCAGCCAGTCCTTCCGCAGCCAGAGGAAATCCTGACCGTCGCTGAGCTGGGTCTTGGGGATGGCCATGATTTTGCCGTCGAAGGTGACGGTGTTCAGGGGGTTGTTGTTCTCGCCGTAGCTGGCGTAGGCAGCCTTGACGGCGTCGCAGGCCAGGTTGTTGTAGATGTCGGTCAGGTCTTCGATCAGATCGCTCTCCACCAGCTGCCGGAGGGTCTCGTAGTCGGCCACATGCATGATGTCGGGGATGTTGCCGCTGGCGATGGCCATGGCCACCTTCTGGTCGTAGTCGGAACCGGAGACAGCCTCAAAGGCGTTCTCGTTCTGAACGTTGAGCAGCTCTCTCAGGTAACGGGTATAGGCGTTGTTCTCAGTGGTGTCGTTCTGGTAGGGGGTGCCGGCCAGCACGTCGGAGCCCTGATTGGTCAGGTTGTAGCCGGTGGTGTAGGTGACCAGCTCGGGATACTTGCCGTAGGGATCGCTGGCAGCGGCCTGCCAGGCGGCTTTTTCCTCTTCGGTCATGCCGGCGGTGAAGTCCTTGCTGCCTCCGCAGGATGTGCAGGCGGCGGCAGTCAGGGCAGCGGATACCAGCGCCAGCAGTTTCAGGCTCGTTTTTTTCATATAAAGACCTCCATCTGTGGGCTTCCGTCCTTGTCGGGCGGATCGGAAGCGTTTTTTGTTTCTGTAATAAGAATAACGCATTTTCCGCCCGGTGAAAATATCAAAAACCCGGAAAACATATCAGTTTTCCGTCAGCTTGAAAAAACGGTTTTCCGGAAAATTTTGCTGTGCCCGGGCGATGATTTTGCCTGTAGGTTTGCTGATAAAGTTGGCGATCATTGACAACTTGCACAAACAAAGAATGACCTTTCACTGAACTGCCAGGGCAGTAAAAGCTCCATCGCTTTCGCTCACGCGAAAGCTGAGAGAAGTCCTTGCGGCCTGCTTTCGGACTGGTGCCACCCATCGGCCTTTGCCAGGGATTGTGGGTCAAGGGGCTTGCCCCTTGCGGGCCTGGACACGGCTTTCAGCCTTAGTCTGACACGGCCCGCAGACCGCAAAATCCTGTTTCTCTGTGGATAACAAGGCTTTTTTTCTTCGAATATCTCCGAAACCTCTCCGTTATCCGTTTACTTTGAATGAAATTTCCTATATAATGGAATGAGAAAACCGGAAGCAAAAAAGACTGCGGGAGACGGAAAAAAACCGCAGCTGCTGAGAAATCCGCTCCGGACGCAGAAGGAGGACGCTGCCATGTACCGGCTTTTGATTGCGGACGATGAAAAAAACGAGCGGGATTGCCTGCGTTATTTAATAGAAGAAGCCGGCCTGCCGGTGGAGATCCGGGAAGCTGAAAACGGCGCCGACGCACTGGAGGTACTGGAAAGCTGGAGTGCGGATCTGCTGCTGACCGATATCCAGATGCCGGTCATGAACGGTCTGGATCTGATCCGAACTCTTTCTGAGCGGGAGAGCGGGGTTCGGGTGGTGATCTTCAGCAGCTACGCTGAGTTTGAGTATGCCCGCACCGCCCTGCACTATGGAGTGGAAAACTATATCCTCAAGCCGGTGGTGCCGGAGGAGCTGGAAACCACCCTGCGCTCCCTGCTGGATCAGCTGGAGGAGGAGCGCACCGCCGACCGCCGCCGCAAAAGCTCGATGCTGCAGTACGCCCTCCAGTGCGCCATCTACGGCAGCTTCACCCCTGAGGCTTTCGAGCCGGGCATGGCCGACCGGCTGCAGGAGTTCAGGCGGATGGTGCTGCTGGATTTTCCCGGCAGCTATCTGGAAAAGAATTACGCCCGCCTCTGCGAGAGCCTGACCTCCCGGCTGGGGCTGGATTTCGTTGCGCTGAACCTTTCGCCCCAGGCCCTGCTGCTGTTGCGGGAGGACATCCCCGACGAGCAGTCCTTCGGCGTCCGGCTGCTGGAGCATGTCCGGAGCATCAGCGGCCTTGGCTGCTATGCCGCCTTCAGTGAGCCGCTGAACCGGTACGATTCCCTCCGGGACGCCTTCAGCTTCACCGAGCAGCGGATGGAGCAGCGGTTCTGGAACCCCTCCGAGCGGGTATTTCTCTCCCGGGGCGGCGGCTGGGAGGCCGCCATCACCCAGGCGCCGGACGATGACACCCTGCTGACCCTGATCAAAAGCGCCCTTTCCGCCCGGGACGAGCAGAAGTTCACCCAGGGTCTGGAGATGTTTGTGGGCAAGTACAGCCGGGGCGGCGAGCAGTCCCATATCTATGTGAAATTCCAGTTCTCCAATCTGGTGGCGGCTCTGTATCCCGCCCTGCCGGAGGAGCAGAAAAAGAGCGGCCCTCCCATGGAGCAGATCATCTCGGAGCTGTACCTGCAGCGGGACATCGCCGGGGTCATCGAAACGGTGCAGCGGCTGGCTCAGCCGGTGGCCGCCTCGCTGCGGGAGAGCAGCACCGGCGTCCGGCGGGAGCTGCTGATCGTCCAGGACTATATCCACGCCCACTACGATCAGGAGCTTTCGGTGGAGCTGCTGGCGTCCATCGTTTTCCTTTCCCCCGATTACCTGAGCCGACTGTTCAAAAAGTCCACCGGTAAGAGCCTGTACCAGTATATCCGCCAGTTCCGGATGGAAAAGGCCAGCCATCTGCTGCGGGAGACTACCAAGAAGGTCATCGACATCGGCACCGAGACCGGCTACCCCAACTATTCCTATTTCTGCCAGAGCTTCCGGGAGTATTTCGGCAAGTCTCCCGAGCGGTACCGTCAGGAGGGAAGCGATGCGTAACCTGAAAGACCTGCTCCGAAGCCGTCTGCAGGGGCCCGTTGCCCGGCTGCACAGCCTCAGCTACCGCAGCAAGCTGCGGCTGATCTGTCTGGCCGTGAGCATTCTGCCCCTGACCATCACCACCATCTTCTGCTACCATCAGATCGTCACCAGCCTGTATGAACGGGAAAAAACCAATCTGGAGTACACCCTCCAGACGGCGGCAGACACCCTGAGCTACCAGACCGGGCTGTACGAGAACCTGCTGCTGCACATCGTCTCCTCCGAGGCAGTGATGGATACCGCCTTCGGCTCCTATAACACCATCTACGACAAGTACGAGCAGTTCACCTATTCCTATGATGTCTTTCTGAACACCATTTACGCCCAGCATCCCGAGGTGGGGCAGATCACCCTCTACACCGCCCGGGACGACCTGCAGCATGGCCGTCAGCTGCGCTCGCTGGAGAGTCTGACGGAGGAGGGCTGGCTTTCTGAGGATCTTTCCGAGGTGGAGGCCATGCCCCGGTGGTTCATCGACAGCGACGGCTGCCCGGTGGCGGCGGCCCGGGTGCCGAACCCCTACACCCGATATATCCAGTCCTACTCGGAGGACATCGTCTGCATCCGCTTTCCCTCCCGCAGCTTTTTCTATTTTCTGGACAACCTGACCGCCGACTGCCATCTGAAGGTCTATTCCGACAGCCGGGTCATCATTGATTACACCGATCCGAAGGCGGCGAAGTCCCTGTCCCTGGGCGTTGTGGGGCTGTCCCGGGAGAGCAGCTGCGGCTGGACCATCCTGATGGAGAAGCCCCGCTATCTGGCGCTGCGCAGCGGCAATGAGCTGCTGCTGGTCATGGGAGCCGTCATTCTGGTCTGTCTGGTGCTGATTGCCATGCTGAGCCGGCTGTTTTCGGATTTTTCGGTCAAGCGGATCAACCGCCTCCACGGCGCCATGCAGATTATGCAGGGCGGCAACTTCGACATCCGCATCCACGATGACTGCAGCGATGAGATCGGCGCCCTGACCAACGACTTTCAGGTCATGGCCGACGAGATCGGCCGGCTGATCCGGGAGAACTATCAAAACCGCATCACCCTCAAGGAGGCTCAGCTCAAGGCGCTGCAGGCCCAGATCAACCCGCATTTTCTCTACAACTGTCTGTCTCTGATCAACAGCCGGGCCCAGCTCAGCGGCGAGGAGGAGATCAGCCGGATGTCCCAGCTCATGTCCTCCTTCTACCGCACCACCCTCAACAAGGGCCGGTCGGACACCCTGCTGCGGGACGAGGTCAAAAACGTCCTGTCCTATCTGGAAATCCAGCAGCTGCTCCACGACGGGGTCTTCCGGGTGGTCACCCGCATTGACCCGGTGCTGCCCGAGCTGCGGATGCCCAACCTGATTCTCCAGCCTCTGGTGGAAAATGCCATCGTTCACGGCCTGCTGCCCCGGGGCGGCGACAGAGGCATGCTGTTTCTCACCGTCTGCCGGGTGGAGGGGCGGATGCACTTTACTGTCATGGACAACGGAGTGGGCATCCCGCCGGAAAAGCTTCCTTCCCTGATCACCACCGAGTCGGGCGGCTATGGCCTGAAGAATGTCAGCGACCGTCTGCTGCTGACCTACGGGGAGGAATCCGCCCTGCGGATCAACAGCATCCCCGGCGAGAGCACCATGATCACCTTTTCCATCCCCATTCCGGATGACGCGGCAGCCGCGCCGTTCGGACAGTGAAATGCCGGGGCGGCAGCATGCCCTGTGAGGTATCCGGAGATTTTATGGAGAAACAATACAGCATCCAGAGCTGCACAATAGGGCCGGAGGAGCGGCGCACCTTCCGCGCGGGCGGCGATTATCTGATGCTGCTGCCCATGGACGGCAGCTGTCAGGCCCTGCTGGAGGAGGGGGAAACCCTCTGCACCACCACCGATATGCTGCTGCTGCAGCCCCGGCGGACGCTGACCCTCTGGGCCGGGGGTCTGCACCACCCCTGCACCCTGACCCTGCTCCGGGTGCCGCCGGAGACCCTGCGCCTTTGCTCGGACGAAACCTGCGACCTGTCGGAAAAGTACGCCTTCATTCCCTTCGGGGCGGCGGTGATCCGCAGCGAGATCGGCACCGTGACCCTGCTGAAAAATCTGCTGGCCCGCCTGTCCAGCATCGAACGGGAGGAGCTGCAGCTGGGGCTGTCCATCTACGAGAGCAGCCTGCTGTCGGTGTTTCTGGTGGTCTTTCTCCGGGTCTGCGTCCAGGGCGACCGGGTGCACCGCCGCCAGCGGAAGAAGGAGCTGCTGACCGACGATGTGTCCCACTTCATCCGGGAGAACCTGACCGGGGATCTGTCCCTGCAGCGGCTGGAGAAGGAGTTCTACGTTTCGGGCGAGCACCTGTCCCGGGTGTTCCGGAAGTCCGCCGGCATTTCGCTGCACGCCTACATCCTCCGCTCCCGGATCGACCTGAGCAAAAAGTACATCCTGCAGGGGATGCCCATCAAGGACGTCGCCGTCCGCTGCGGTTTCGGCAGCTATAACCACTTCTTCAAGGCTTTTAAAAAGGAATGCGGCATGACGCCGAAGGCGTATTATAAGGCCAGCATGGGAGAATGAAAGGGGCCCGGGCAGCATCTGCTGTCTGAGCCTTTTTTGATAGCATCGCATCAAAAAAAGATAACTTTTTCTCTCCTTTTTTCGATATGATGGAAGCAAAGAGCCGCTTTTCCGACAGCCTGAAGGAGGAATTCCCATGAATCCGTATCCCCATCTGTTCAGTCCCATCCAGATCGGCAAAACCACCGTCAAAAACCGCATCTTCATGCCGCCCCTTTCCACCAATCTGGCCGACAAAGGCTATGTGACCGACGCGCTGGTGGAGCATTACGCCAACCGGGCCAAGGGCGGCGTGGGCCTGATCATCACCGAGGTCACTACGGTGGAGCCGGTGTACACCTACCTGCCGGGGGATATGTCCATCCACGATGACTCCTACATTCCCGGCTGGAAAAAGCTGGTGGACGCCGTTCATCAGTACGACTGCAGGATTCTGTCCCAGCTGTTCCATCCGGCTTACATGGCTTTCCCCATCCCCGGCACTCCGCAGCTGATCGCCCCGTCCAATGTGGGCCCCTACTACGCCCGTTCAGCCCCCCGTCCCGTGACGGTGGAGGAGCTGCACACGCTGGTCCGCCAGTTCGGCGAGGCGGCCTTCCGGTTCAAAACCGCCGGCGGAGACGGTGTGGAGATTCAGGCGGCCCATGCCCACGGCCTGCTGGGCGGCTTCCTGACCCCGCTGTACAACAAGCGCACCGACGAATACGGCGGCGACATCAACGGCCGGCTGCGGCTGACCCTGGAGGTCATCGCTGAGATCCGCAAAACCTGCGGCGAGGACTTTATCATCGACGTCCGCATCTCCGGCGACGAGTACAGCGACGGCGGCCTGACCCTCAACGACATGATCTATGTCTCCAAGCAGCTGGAGAAGGCCGGTGTGGACTTCATCCACGTTTCGGGCGGCAACACCATCAAGCGGGGCAGCTCGATGCCCGCCCCCGGCACCGCGCCCGCCCCCCACGCCCACGCTTCGGAGGAGATCCGCAGGCACCTGCACATCCCCGTCTCCACCGTCTCCCGCATCAATGAGCCCTGGATTGCCGAGGAGCTGATCGCAAACGGCAAGACCGACATCTGCATGATCGGCCGCCCCAACCTCTGCGACAGCGAGTTTGCCCATAAGGCCATGGAGGGCAGACCCGAGGATATCCGCCCCTGCATCGGCTGCGGACGCTGCCTGACCGGCATCATGTTCGGCAAGCCCATCGCCTGCACCGTTAACCCCTCGGTCCAGTCCGACTATATCGCTCCTGCGGAGGAAAAGAAGAAGGTGCTGGTCATCGGCGGAGGCCCTGCCGGCATGGAGGCCGCTTATGTGGCCAGAAAGCGCGGCCATCAGGTTGTCCTCTGCGAGAAGCAGTCCGAGCTGGGCGGTCTGCTGCGGCTGGCCGCCGTGCCCATCGGCAAGCAGGATCTCTGCAAGGTCATCAAGTATATGACCCGCCGCCTTTACAACGAAGGCATTGAGGTACGGCTGGGCTGCGAGGTGACCCCCGACATGCTGCAAGGGGAGTTCAAAGGCTGGGAGGTCATCTGCTCCACCGGCGCCGTGCCCAAAACCATCGACGCCTACAAATGCTTCAAACAGACCATGACCGCCGACGATATTCTTTCCGGCAGAGGCTTCCCCGGCCGCAAGATCGTGATTCTGGGCGGCGGCTCGGTGGGCTGCGAAACCGCCGACTATCTGGCTCCCCTGATCAACGACCTGTTCCCCGCCAACCGGGACGTGACCGTCATCGAGATGACCAACCAGCTGATGACCGGTGAGGGCGGCCCCGCCAGGAGCGCCGTCACCCAGCGGCTGATGCGCAAGGGCGTCCATCTGGAGCTCAGCAGCACTGTCACCAGCGTGGACGAGACCACCATCACCTATCTGAAGGACGGCGTCGAGCATGTGATCCGGGACGCCGACACCCTGGTTTTCGCCGTGGGCTACACGCCTGCCCCGGCCATTTGTGAAAACGCCCATCTGATCGGCGACTGCGACAAGGTCGGTAACCTGAAGGATGCCATCGCCGCCGCGCATCAGCTGGCCAAAAACCTGTAATCCTTCCTTTCTCCGCCGAAGAGCGGGGGAGAGGATGCAATCAACAAGGAGGTTTACCCATGGAGAAAAAACTGCTGCAGCCCATTCAGGTGGGCAACATGACCCTGAAAAACCGCGTGATGTTCCCCCCTCTGACCACCGGCTACGAGGAGCGGGACGGCTCCATCGGCCCCCGGAGCCTTGCCTTCTATGAGCGGCTGGCCAAGGGCGGCGTTTCCTATGTGGTCATCGGCGACGTGGCCCCGGTGCGCACCGCTTCCCCCACCCCCAAGCTGTTTGACGACGCCCAGATCCCCAACTACAAGCAGCTGGCCGACACTCTGCACGCCTATGACTGCAAGGTGGCGCTGCAGCTGTTCTATCCCGAATACGACGTGCCCGGCGTGGGCCGGATGATCATGCAGGCCGGCGCTGCCCGTCAGGCCGCCGCTGCTGCCAAGGCTTCCGGTGACGAAGCTGTCGCCGCCGAAAAGACCGCCGAGGCCGAGAAGATCACCCGGGAGGCCTATGCCAAGCTCCACCACGATATGCAGCACTTTGTCAGCGAGGCAACGGTAGAGCAGCTGAACCAGATCAAGGCGCTCATCGCCGCCGCCGCTGCCCGGGCTGAAAAGGCCGGCATCGACGCCATCGAGGTTCACGGGGACCGTCTGCTGGGCTCCCTCTGCTCCACCATCCTGAACCACCGCACCGACGCCTACGGCGGCAGCTTCGAAAACCGCACCCGCTACGCGCTGGAGGTAGTGGCTGCCATTAAGGAAGCCGCTCCCAGCCTGGCTGTGGAGTACAAGCTGCCGGTGGTGACCGTCAACGAGGACGGCTCCCTGCGGGGCAAGGGCGGTCTGCAGGAGGAAGAGGCTCTGGCCTTTGCTCAGCTGCTGGAGAAGGCCGGCGTTGATATGATTCAGGTGGCCCAGGCCAACCACACCGGCAACATGGGCGACACCATCCCGCCCATGGGTTCGGTGCCCTACAACTGGACCCTGCCGGTGGCCCGCAAGGCCAGGGCGCTGGTCAGCATCCCCATCGCCACCGTGGGCCGCGTGGTGTCGGTGGAGGCCGGCGAGAAGATCCTGCAGGACGGCGACGCCGATGTCATCGGCTACGGCCGCTCTCTGCTGGCGGATCCCGACATTGCCAATAAGGCCGCTTCCGGCGAGTGCATCCGCGAGTGCCTGAACTGCAACAAGGGCTGCGTCGATGCCATTCAGGGCCGCCGGTACATCTCCTGCGTCCTCAACGCCGAGAACGGCGATGAGGCCACCGTCTTCATCCGTCCCGCCGAGGTCTCCAAAAAGGTAGCGGTCATCGGCGGCGGCATCGCCGGTCTGGAGGCTGCCCGGGTGGCGGCCAAACGGGGCCATGCGGTGACCCTGTTCGAGAAGAGCGATAAGCTGGGCGGCCAGATTGTGCTGGCTGCCGCACCTCCCCGCAAGAGCGAGATCCTGCGCTCCATCGAATACTATGAGAAGATCCTGCCCACTCTGGGCGTGGACATCCGCCTGAACACCGAGGCCACGCCCGAGCTGGTGAACGGCTTCGATCACTGCATCGCTGCGGTGGGTGCTCACAACATGGAGCTGCCCATGCCGGTGGAGAACAGCCGGGTGGTTTCTTCCTGGGATGTGCTGAGCGGCGCCGAGGTCTCCGGACGGTGCGTGGTGCTGGGCGGCGGCCTGGTGGGCGCTGAAACCGCCGAGTATCTGGCAAACCGGGGCCTGCAGGTCACCATTGTCGAGATGATGGACAAGATCGCCGCCACCGAGTCCTCCACCGTGCTGCCGCTGATGATGGGCGATTTCACCGCGCATCAGGTGCAGCAGCTGGTCAACACCAGGGTGGATCACATCAGGGACAACGTGATCTACGCCGTCAACACTGCCGACCAGACCGAGATCACCCTGGAAGCGGACACCATCGTGAACGCTCTGGGCTCCCGGAAGAATCCGGTGGACACCGGCGCCTTCACCTGCCCGGTGAAGCTGGTGGGCGACTGCTCCGGCGACCGCACCGCCGACATCGCCTCTGCCATCCGCACCGCTTATCACGCGGCCAACGCCATCTGATTTTCTGACATCCAGCCTTCGGCATCGATCCTTTTGGGTCGGTGCCGGAGCTTTTTTATATCAGACAGGGGACAGAGCTGTCAGTTTGAAAATAAAATCAGAAATTCTCCCAGATTTTCTGTTGACAAACGCGAAAAATCTGCTATAATAAGATTAGAAAGAATCTAATATCGTAATTTATATAAAGTATGCATCGGGCGCATCCGTGCCCGGGTATATAAATCAGAACAGGAGGAACTGAAGTATGAGAAGCATTACCACATTGGATCTGCAGTACGCGCACCGGTTCTACGGCTTTAGGGGCGAGGCCCAGTACCTGCACGGGCACACCGGCGTCCTGACCATCGAGGTGGAGGATACGGTGGAGCCCGGCGTCAACATGGTTTTCCCCTGCAACGAAATCCAGAAGACCGCCTGGGAGGTCCTGAAGAATTTTGACCACGCGCTGATTCTCCGGGAGGACGATCCGCTGCTGCCCGCGATTCTGGATGTCTACGAGAAGCAGGGCATCCGGAATGGCGCGCCCACCAACAAGATGAAGGGCCCGGCCTTCCAGACCGAGCTGGCCACCGCCTATCCCGAGTGCCGTCTGGTGGTCACCAAGGAGACCATGACGGTGGAGGGCATGATCAAGATCGTCTATGACCTGCTGAAGGACAAGCTGAACATCGCCAAGCTCACCTTCACCAGCGGCGTCAACGCTGCCTCGCAGGAGTACGACACCCGCCGGGAAATCGACCGCTGCCCGCTGTGCGGCATCGCCCTGAACGAAAACGGCGTCTGCCCCAAGTGCGGATACAAGAAAGCCTGATTCTGCGTCGTTGCCCAGAGAGGAGCCGGGACTCTGTGCCCCGGCTCCTTTGCTGTATCCGGATATGGGGCTTTATCTGTAAAATACGTTGCGAAAATGCTGCCGCTGTGCTATAGCCGTTGTGCTATAATAGTGCCGCATGGCGGCCGGTATCAACCGGGTGACCCTTTCCCTGCAGGACGGCGCCGCACCGGTCCTGCTGGATGCACTTCGGGCCAGGACGGCTCCCGGCTGCTTCCGCTCCTATCCTGCCGGAAACGGCAAAGTGGAGCCGGTGGGCAACGGACGCTGGAACGGCCTGCCCCAGCGGGAATCCGCCTGCAGCGCCTTCAGCGGCAGATGTGTCGTGAACCTGACAGCGCCGGGTCACCGGATCCTCTGGGAGGCGGTCCGAAGGCGCGGGTTTATTTTTGTCCGATTTCATGACGCTCCGGCAGGGGCATCGGGGAAGCACTGGATTACAGGAATCAGCCGGTGACAGAGCGCAGGAGCCCGTCACCGGCTGATTTTATCCGTTCGTTTGACCCTGTGAGGGCGGCGTTTGCTGTCCGGCACGGAGAACCAGACGGGAAATCTCTGCAATCATTCTGGTCATGTTCAGGGGCTTTGCCAGATGGGCGTCCATACCGGCCTCCCTCGAATCCTGAATGTCCTCCTCAAAGGCATTGGCCGTCAAGGCGATAATGGGGACCGTCTGTGCGTTGGGGCGGCTCTGCAGGGTGCGGATGGCCCTGGTCGCCTCGTAGCCGTTCATGACCGGCATCATGATGTCCATGAGAATCACATCAAAAATGCCCGGCGAATTCTCCGAGAAGAGCTTCACCGCTTCCTTTCCGTCGGCGGCTCTGGTCACCGATATGCCAAGCTCCTCCAGCTGCACGTCGGCAATTTCCGCGTTCAGGTCGTTATCCTCCGCCATCAGGAGCTTTACTCCCTTCAGGCTTGCTCCGGCGGCAGGTACGTCCTGCTTCTGAACCCTGCTTTCATCGGTCAGCTCCACCGGCAGGTCTACAGTGAAGGTCGAGCCCTTGCCCTTTTCGCTTTCCACCCGGATGGTGCCGCCCATCAGCTCCACATAGCGCCGGGTGATGGCCATGCCGAGACCGGTGCCCTTGTACTGGGTCCGGGCGCCGGATTCCTCCTGGGAGAATTCATCGAAAATGTGCTCCAGAAACTCTTTGCTCATGCCGATTCCGGTGTCCGAGATCTGATAGGTCACCACCATATGGCTTTCATCTTCACCCGGACGGCAGGTGGTCACGAAGGTGATGCTCCCGCCGTCATCCGTGAATTTGACGGCGTTGCTCAGAATGTTCACCAGCACCTCCCGGATTCTGACCGCGTCCGCCAGCACATAGAGGTGCTGCAGATGAACCCGTTTGACCTCGAAGGTGATGGCCCGGTTGGACAGAAAACCGCGGGTGATATCCAGCACCACATCCGCAATGGTGGTGAGATCAACGGGAACGGGATTGAATTTTGTCTTTCCGCTTTCGATCTGGTTGATGTCCAGCACATCGTTGATGAGGGTCAGAAGATGCTCGGAGCTTTCGCTGATCTTTTCCAGACACCCCTTCACCTCCGGCGTGATCTCCTGCTTCAGGGCGATGCCGGTAAAGCCGATGATGGCGTTCATGGGCGTCCGGATGTCGTGGGACATGTTGTTCAGAAAGATGGTCTTGGCCTGGTTTGCCCGTTCCGCCTGTGCCAGCGCATCCTTCAGGGCGCGCCGGTTTTCCTGTTCGGAGCGGACCGCGTCGTCCACGATCGCAAAGCCCAGAACGATATGCCGCAAAGCCTCGTCATCCTCCGCCCTCGCAATCCGGAGCTGCGCGTAGAGCTCCTTTCCGTCCCGGGCGATCCGGTAAAGATGGGTGAGGATCTCATCATCCTTCAGGGTCTGACGCAGGAACGCGGGGTCGGAGAAGCGGAGCAGCTCCTCCGCCTGTTCCGGGGCCGCAAAGTCCCGGATGTATTTTTCATACACCTCTTTGAAGGAGTATGTATGATTGGCCTCCAGCCCGTAGATCTCAAATACATCCGAAAGCCGGAGGGGAACCGCTGTATCCTCCTCCAGATCCACATAGTAGACCGAGGAATACTCCTTGCTCAGAATCTGGAGCACCGAGGTCTGTCTGCTGGAGGCCTTTTCCTCCTGCAGCAGCTTCTCCTGCAGCCGGAGCCTTTCCTCTGATGCTTTCGCCTCCTGACGAAGCAGCTCCTCCTCCTTTTCCCGGGCAAACTGCTCGGCGTTTCTTTTCCGGGCCTGCCAGATTATGAAAACGGAGCCTGCCAGCATGACAAGGATCACCACAAGCAGCTGGATCCAGATGCCCCGCAGGATTTTATTGCTGGTCTCCAGAATCTGTGTGCTGATGGCGTTCTGGCGCAGCCGGACGGAAACCATCCAGTCGGTGCCGGGGACGGGCTTGTAATAGAGGTATATCCAAAAATAAGGGTAGAGGCAATGATGATGAGCGCGGCAAGGGCGATCATGCTGAGCGTGCCCAGATAGGATATGAAATTTCCCTTCAGTTTGGTCTGTACCGGTTTCATCATTTCCTCTCTCCCTGCAAATGAAGGTCGCTGCAGCTTTTGGCAGAGCACAGCTTTTCATATTCTGCTGGACGTCATGATGCCGGTCATGGACGGGCACGCCTTTCTGGACCGGGTCCGGGAGGATGCCGAGCTGTCCCTGATCCCGGTCATCGTGACCACCCAGAGCGACAGCGAAACCGACGAGCTGTCCGCCCTGTCCCACGGCGCCACCGATTTCGTCCCCAAGCCCTACCGCCCCCAGGTCATTCTCCGGCGGGTGGCCAACCTGATCCGGCTGTGGGAGACCGCCGCCATGATCAATCAGCTGCAGTACGACCGGCTGACCGGATTGTACACCAAGGAGTTCTTTTTCCGCAAGGTGCGGGAGCGGCTGCTGGAGGATCCCGACGAGGACTGCTGCATCGTCTGCTCCAACATCGAGAACTTCAAGCTGGTCAACGACGCTTTCGGCGTCCGGGAGGGCGACCGGCTGCTGCAGGAGACCGCCGCGCTGGCGCAGCACATGGTGGGCGACACCGGCTTCTGCGGCCGGTTCAGCGCCGACCGCTTCCTCTGTCTGCAGAAAAAGTCGAGAGAGGAACAGGATCGGATGAATTTCGGTTTCAATGCGGATCCGGAGCGGGAGCTGTCTCCCCTGATGAAAAGCGTGGTCATGCGCTGGGGCATCTATGAGATCACCGACCGGTCGATCCCGGTGGAGCAGATGTGCGACCGAGCCCTGCTGGCCGCAGACAGCATCCGGGGGCAGTACGGCTGGTTTTTCGCCGTTTACGATGATTCTCTCCGGAACCAGCTGCTGCGGGAGCAGACCATCACCGAGGCCATGCTGCCCGCCCTGCAGCAGGGGCAGTTTGTGGTCTATCTGCAGCCCAAGTACAGCCTGAAGGACGAGCGGATGGCCGGCGCCGAGGCGCTGGTTCGCTGGATTCATCCCGAGTGGGGCTTCATGTCCCCCGGCGAGTTCATCCCCCTGTTTGAGAAAAACGGCTTTATTCCCCAGCTGGATCAGTACGTCTGGGAGCAGGTCTGCATGCTGCTCCGGAGCTGGAAGGAGCAGGGGATTCCGCTGATCCCGGTGTCGGTCAACGTCTTCCGGGCGGATATCTACCAGCTGGATCTGGTGGAAACCTTCCGCGCCCT
>JAQXNQ010000044.1 GCA_029098085.1 Oscillospiraceae bacterium | reverse complement strand
CGTGATCCTCAACCTGATCCCCATGTTCATCAAGTAAGGAGGTTTTCCCATGTTCAGTGCAGAAGCCATGTCCAATTTTCTGATCGCCCTGGAGGTGATGGGGCTGGGAATGCTCTCCATCTTTGTGGTGATGGCGGTGCTCATTCTTATCGTCACCGTCCTGACCCGCCTCAACATCGGCGGAAAAAAGAAGAATCAGGACAATTCCTGATCCCCGGATTGGAAAGCATGCAGGAAAAATCAAAATCCTCCGGCGGAAGCAGCTCCGCCGGAGGATTTCTGCGTTCTGCCTCAGGCCACAGGACTCAGCAGAATCTTTTTATAGAGATCATTGCGGTACAGCACACCGCACAGCAGCAGCCCCAATGTATAGCAGACCACCAGCTCACCCAATGCCACCGAACCGGCGTTGAAGGCGAAAAGCCATCCGAAGGTCTGACCGGGTTCGCCGCCGAAGACGAAGGTCAGTTCCAGTCCGACGATGAGCCCGTTGAGCAGGATCACCGGGACAGGGCCCAACAGCATCCTGAAGAGACGGTTCTTCTTCTCGTCCGCCCCCCTGAAGGAGCAGCGGCCGATCCAGCAGGTAATCAGTCCTGCCAGCAGGGTGGCCGAGGTGCCGCAGACGGCATCGATGAGTCCGATGGGATTGCTGCCCAGCAGAAAGCCCAGCAGGTTGGACAGGAAGCAGCCGAAGGTGATGCCCCAGATGCCGATAGGCGAGAAGAGGGGCAGCAGGGTCAGGGCCTCGCTGATCCGGAACTGTACGGCCCCGAAGCTGACGGGAGCCAGTGCCATGGTGAGTGCGGTGTACAGTGCGCCGATGAGAGCAATCTGTACCATTTTGCGGACGCGTGTGTTTCTTTCCATTACGACCTCATTTTCTCCGCGCAACAAAATAATCGGAAAAACCTTCCGGTGTCCGGATCCTCCCGTCCGCCGGGCGCGGGTGAAGCGGCGGGTCCCCTCCGGCACGGCTCATATTGTATCATATTCATGAAATGTTTGCAAGGGCGTGCGGCAACTTGCGCCGGAAATCTTGACTTTTTGGCGGAAGTCCTCTATAATAAATTTTATTAGTGTCCGCTTTACTGAAAATCTTGCAGAGAAGCGTCCTGCCGGTGGCTTTGGCGGGAGAAAACAGGCTTCAGGCGGTCTGTTTCAGGCTTGTTCCAAAACTGTCAGCAATCCGGCATAATCAATCAGCAATGGAGGAATTGTTCCATGAAACGAGTTGGAAAACCCGTCTTTTTCATTGTGGCGATCCTGATTGTTCTGCTGATGGTGCTTTCCCTGACCGGCATCAGCACCACCTACGGAGACAAGAAGAACGTTTACATTAAAGGCGGCAACGACATCCGCTGGGGCATTGATATCCGCGGCGGCGTCGATGTGACCTTTACGCCTCCTGAGGGCGTGGATGCCACCGATTCCCAGATGGATGCGGCAGAGTCTGTCATCACCACCCGTCTGGTGTCCCTGAACATCACCGACAATGAGGTCTATACCGATTACGATAAGGACCGCATCATCGTCCGCTTCCCCTGGAAGGAGGGTGAGTCGGACTTCAACCCCGAGAAGGCCATTCAGGAGCTGGGTGAAACCGCCATGCTGACCTTCCGCGAGGGCAAGGAGACCGATGAAACCGGCAAGCCCGCCGGCGTCACTGCCGAGAACATCATCCTGCAGGGCACGGATGTCAAGAGCGCTTCCGCCTATTACAACTCCAATGCCGCTACGGAAAGCGAGCGGTACGGCGTGTCGCTGGAGCTCAATGACTCCGGCAAGCAGGCCTTTGCCGAGGCAACAGCCCGTCTGGCCGGCAACGGCTGCATCTCCATCTGGATGGATGACACCATGATTTCTTACCCCAACGTCAACACCGCCATCACCGACGGACAGGCCTCCATCAGTGGCAGCTTTACGGCTGAGGAAGCTCAGGCGCTGGCCAACAAGATCAACTCCGGTGCGCTGCCCTTCAAGCTGCAGACCGAAAACTACAGCACCATCAATCCCACCATGGGTCTGGGCGCCCGTGATGTGATGGTTCAGGCCGGCGTCATCGCCTATATCCTGATCTGCATTTACATCACCATTATCTACCGGCTGCCCGGCTTTATCGCCTGCATCGCGCTGCTGGGACAGATCGCCGGTTCCATCGCGGCGGTTTCCGGTTTCTTTGCCTTCGTACCCAGCTTTACCCTGACCCTGCCCGGTATCGCCGGTATCATCCTCTCGATCGGCATGGGCGTTGACGCCAACGTCATCACGGCCGCCCGCATCAAGGAGGAAATCCGAGCAGGCAAGTCCATCGACGGCGCCGTCACTCTGGGTTATCAGCGGGCCTTTACCGCCATTCTGGACGGCAACCTGACCCTGATCATCGTCGCTATTATCCTGATGGGCTCCTTCGGTCCCCCCGAATCCCTCTTCGCCAAGCTGCTGAAGCCCCTGTTCTTCATGTTCGGCCCCTCCACTGCCGGTGAGGTTTACTCCTTCGGCTACACCCTGCTGGTGGGTGCCATCATGAACTTCATCTTCGGCGTGACCGCTTCCCGGCTGATGCTCAAATCCATCTCGCGGTTCAAGATCTTCCGCAAGCCCTATCTGTATGGAGGTGAGAAGTAATGGCCCGGAAACAGCACTATTTTGATTTTGTCGG
>JAQXNQ010000043.1 GCA_029098085.1 Oscillospiraceae bacterium | reverse complement strand
TGGAAAAGGAGGAGCGCCATGACTCTGTCTGAGCAGCTGATCACCATCGGCATGGTGGTGCTGGGCACCATGCTGACCCGCTTTCTCCCCTTCCTGATCTTCCCGCCCAGCAGGCCGGTGCCCCGCTGCATTCAGTATCTGGGCAGGGTGCTCCCGGCGGCGGTATTTGGGCTGCTGGTGATCTACAGCCTGAAGGGTGTCTCCCTGCTTTCCGGAAATCACGGTCTTCCGGAGCTGATCGCCATTCTGGCGGTCGTGCTTCTTCACCTCTGGAAACGGCAGATGCTGCTCTCCATCGCCGGCGGAACCATCTGCTACATGCTGCTTATCCAGCTGGTATTCTGACGAAACAGGAAGAAAAGCGGATCCTTTTCCGGATTTTTTGTGAAATTCTTGACATTGCTTCTCTGCAGTGGTATAGTTATCCCTGTAAGCACAGATGCTTATGAAAAGAAAGGAGAGAATGAAATGAAATACACCTGCACCGTTTGCGGTTATGTTTATGACGAAGAGGCTGAGGGCGTGAAGTGGGAGGATCTCCCCGACGATTACGCCTGCCCTCTCTGCGGCGTCGGCAAGGATTCCTTCGAAGCGGAATAATCTCCGGCTCCTTTACCGCACATGCAAACAGCCTCTTTCGCCCGGCGGAAGGGGCTGTTTTTCGGTCTGTGAGAAAACCTATAAAACAGACACATTCTCCTTGATTTTCGAACTATCCGCCGGGAGAAAAAAGGTCCATAATAAAGATAAAGAGGTGACGCCTATGCTTCGTATGGAAATCGCGCTGTTTCTTGTGGTGGCCTTTGTAGCCTTCATCTATTTTTCTGCCGGGAAGAAACACAGCCCGATCCACAGAACCTTTTCCGTGCTGCTGATAACCGTCCTGATCCATCTGATTTTTGACGGCGCGACCGTTTACACGGTCAATCATCTGGAAACGGTGCCCGTCCTGCTCAACGACATCCTGCACCGCCTGTTCATCGGCACCATGATTCTGATCTTCTTCCTGTTTTATCAGTACATCGCCATTCTGGTGGAGAACGAAACCGGAAAACCCCGTCGACTGGATCCGGTTGCCAGGGTCTATCTTCTGATCGCCGAGCTGGGCGATATGCTTCTGCCCATTCATTACGCCGTCACACCGCAGGGCAATTACTCCGACGGAATTCATGTGGTCTTCTGCTATATCAGCGTTGCCTTCTATTTTCTTCTGGGAACCGGGCTTTTCCTGGCAAACTGGAAGGACATTCAGCAAAGAGAGCGGATGGCCATCGGCATCGCCACTCTGGTGGAGCTGATCGTCACCACCCTTCAGGGCATCCGCCACATCTGGCTGATCAGCGGAATGGGCATCACCCTGATCACCCTCGCCTTCTATCTGATTCTGGAAAATCCGGATATCCTGCGGGCAGAGCTGACCGAGCAGAAGATGTCCATGCTGTATCTGAAGAGTCAGGTCAACCCCCACTTCCTCTACAACACGCTGGACACCATCCGTATTCAGGCCCAGCTGAACGGGGATAAAAAGGTGGCGGATCTGCTCATGCGGCTGGTGGATTTCTTCCGGCTCAGCGTCAAGGTGGACCGCTCGATGGTGTCCCTGGACGATGAGATGGAGCTGCTGGAGGCCTACATGGAGCTGATGTGCAGCCGTTATCCCGAGCTTCAGTGCGAATATGACATTGACCCGGATCTGGGCGGCATTCAGGTACCCAATTTCATTCTGCAGCCCATTGTGGAAAACAGCCTGCTGCACGGACTGAAAAACAAGGGTTACCGGGGAGCCGTGACCATCTCCGCCCATAAAACCGACCAGGATGCCGTGGAAATCCGCGTGTGCGACACGGGAAGCGGCTTTGAGCCGGGCAAAAAGGAAGCCGTCGACGACATGCTCCGGCATTACGCCAAGCAGGCGCCGCGGCTCACCGGCAACAGCATCGGCCTGCTGAACGTACAGAAGCGGATCAAGCTGCTGTGCGGAAAGGAATACGGCCTCTGGTACACGGAAAACGACACCAGCGGCGTCACCGCCCACATCCTGCTGCCGCTGAAGGAGGAGCTGCTATGAAAAAACTGCGCGTACTGCTGGTGGATGATGAAATCATGATCCGGGAGGGCTTCAAGCGGCTCTTCGACTGGGAAGCCCACGACTGCGAGGTGGTGGGCGAGGCGGCCGACGGCATGGAAGCGCTCTCCAAAATCGATGCGCTGAACCCGGACATCGCCATCATGGACATCAACATTCCCATCATGAACGGACTCAAGGTGATTCAGCTCAGCCGCATCAAGCATCCGGACACGGCCTTTATCATCGTTTCCGGCTATGATGACTTTTCCTACTGCCGGGAGGCCCTGCGGCTGCAGATCACGGATTACATCCTCAAGCCCGTCAACTACGAGGAGTTCGGCTGCTGCATCGACAATCTGAAGATCGCCCTGTTCCAGCACCATTCCTCCCGGAAGCAGGACCCGCAGGAGGAGCGCACCATCACCGGCCTGACCCGGTATCTGCAGGAGCATCTGGCGGAGGAAATCAGCCTTTCCGTGCTGGCCGATGAGTTTCATCTGAGCGCCCAGTATATCAGCCAGCTGTTCAAAAATGAGATCGGCGTCAATTTCCTCGCCTATCTCACCAACATCCGGATGGAAAAGGCCAAGCAGCTGCTGCTCTCCACCAACCTCTCCATTGCGGAGGTGTCCGAGCAGGCCGGCTACGGAGACTATCGGGTCTTCACCAAGGCCTTCAAAAAATCGGAGGGCATCACGCCGTCCCAATACCGGCGGGACTTTCCCCTGTAAAGCAGACACAATCTCCTATAAAATCCGCCTGGCCGAAAAAGGCCAAACGCTGTATACTGAATCATGGAAGCGGAGATAAACCAAAGAAAAGGAAGGCCTGAGATGCAAACGCCCTGCCCCTGCAAAAGAACAGGCTGCCCCCGGCACGGCGACTGTGAGGCCTGCAGAGAGCATCACCGCACCCACAGGCACGGGCCCCGCTGCGACAGGCTGCAGCAAAAGCAGCAACGCCGGACTGCGCGTCAACTGAGAAAAAACAGACCATCATCCGGAGAGACTGAAACATGAACATTCTGATCATTCACGGACAAAGCCACGAGGGAAGCACCTGCATGGTTGCACGGGAGCTGGCGACAAAAGCCGGCGGAGAAGTGCGGGAGTTTTTCCTGCCCCGGGACTTTGATCAGCCCTGCCTGGGCTGCTATACCTGCTTTAAGGCCGATCTGTCCCGATGTCCTCATTTTGAAAAGCTCGAACCCATTGTGAAGGCCATTCTGGAAGCGGATCTGCTCATCCTGGAAAGTCCGGTCTACGTCTATCACGCTTCCGGCCAGATGATGAGCCTGCTGGATCACTTCGGCACCTGGTGGATGGTGCACCGTCCCCTGCCGGAAATGAGCCGCAAGCAGGCGGTGGCCATATCCACGGCCGCCGGAGGCGGTATGAAGAGCACCGTACGGGACATGGCCGACAGTCTGGAGATGTGGGGCATCCGCAAGGTTTACCGGCTGGGCGTGGGGGTACAGGCCGTCAGGCCCGACGAGATCCCGCCGCGGATCCTGCAGGGCATCCACCGGAAAACCGACCGTCTGGCCCGCCGGATTCAAAAAAACGTGGGCAAATGCGGCTGCAACCGCCGCGCAAAAAAATGGTTCTGGCTGATGCGCATGGCGCACCTGCATTTCGAGCCCGCGGAGCCGGACTACAGCTACTGGGAGCAGCGGGGCTGGCATGAAAAGAAGCATCCCTGGGACAAATGACCCAGCTGCCCTACAGAGCAAATCTTCAGCAAACGGAGGCGTTTCACTTGAAGCTGAAAAATCCCATGCTGGTTGTAACGGACATGGAAAAGAGCGTTCGCTTTTATCAGAGGATTCTGGGACTGCATGTGATCACGGATTTTGGAGCCAACAAAACCCTGACCGGCGGTCTGTCCCTTCAGACGGCCGAAACCTGGCGGGACTTTATCGATACCGACGCAATTTCCTTTGGAAGCAACAGCTTTGAGCTTTACTTTGAAGAGGATGACTTCGACGGCTTTATCAGCAGGCTGAGCCTGTGGGAGGTGGACTATGTCCACCCGGTCAGGGAGCACGCCTGGGGACAGCGGGTCGTCCGGTTCTATGACCCCGACCGGCACATCATCGAGGTGGGCGAGAACCTTAAATCCGTCTGCAGGCGGTTTCTGGACAGCGGCATGACGCCGGAGCAGACCGCACAGCGGATGGATGTGCCGCTGAAATTCGTACATGGATGTATGCGGTAAGCTTTCTGACACAGGAGGATACACATTTGAAAAGCAAAGCAGGTAAGGGTTTGATCGCGGTGATCCTCATCGCCGCCGCTCTGACGGCCGTCTTTCTCACAGGCCGTTACGGATGGAAGCTGGCAGGATTCAGGGCCTGTCAGGGAGCGGGCATTGAATCGGTGGAGGTATCAGAGGACAACGTCCGCATCACCGGATTCTATCCCGGGTCCTTTCCGGAGGGCTTCTGCGGCTATTACGCCAAAGAAGAGGACGGCGTGCTTTACGTCGGATTCCGGTTCAGCGCGGTCTTTGGATTTTTCGAGACCGGAGATTTTGACATGAGCATCCCGGTCAGGGAGCCTGTCCGCGCAGTGGTCATGAAAACCCGCATGAACGAGTCCCCCATCTGGCAATTG
>JAQXNQ010000042.1 GCA_029098085.1 Oscillospiraceae bacterium | reverse complement strand
CTGCAGCAGGACGGGGAGACGATCTTCGACGGCTTTGTCTTCACGTCGGAGCGGCAGCGGGACAGCTGCCTGGTCACCGCCTGCGACCGGCTGCGGTATCTGCTCTACCGGGACACCAAGGTCTTCTCCGGCAAAACGGCGGGGGAGATCGTCCGGGAAATCTGCGGCGAGCGGGGGCTGCCTCTGGGACGGGTCTGGGATGCCGGCCCCCGGCTTCCCTCTCTGATCGCCGACAACCGCCCGCTGCTGGACATCATCCGGACGGCTCTGGAGCAGACCCGGATCCTGTCGGGGGAGCGGCTTTGCTTTTACGACAGCGGCGGCTCTCTGCAGCTGCTGCCCGAATCGGAGCTGGCGCTGAGCCAGCCCCTGACCGGCAGCACCCTGATCAGCGCCTACGCCTTTCAGGAGGACATCGGCTCGGACACCTTCAACCGGATCCAGCTGGTGCGGAAAAACCGCCGCACCGGTCGCCGGGAGGTTTTCGTCCGGGAGGATCGGGCCTCCATGGCCCGCTGGGGGGTGCTGCAGTACTGCGCCCAGGTGACCCAGAACACCACCGACGGCGAGATTGCCGCCATGATGGACAGCCTGCTGCGGCAAAAGAACCGCCCGGTGCGGGGAATGACCCTTCAGTGCGCCGGGGACTTTCGCTTCCGGGCCGGGATCACGGCGCCGGTGTCTCTGGGCGAAGGACGGTTTTCCGGACGCTGCCGGGTGCTGCAGGCGGTACACCGGCTGCAGGGCGGCGGACACACCATGAAGCTGAAGCTGGAGGAATGCGATGCTGACTGATCTGATGCGGCAGCTGGCGGCGGGGGCGGCCGCCGGCAGTCAGGCCGAGCTGCTGTTCGGTCTGGTCAAAACCGAAAGCCCCCTGACCGTGACGGTGGATCAGCGTCTGACTCTGCCGGAGGAGGCGCTGCTGCTGACCGAGGAGGCGGAGGAGCTGCGGCTCCGGGTCCGCCATAACCTGACCGAAGAGCCCTCGCTGGACAGGGAATATCTGCTCCGGCCGGGGCTGAAGACCGGCGATCAGGTGATTCTCCTCTCCGCCGGAGGACAGTATCTGGTGCTGGGAAGGATCGGAACGCCGGGAAGAAGCCGCGTTGTGGAGTGAAAGGTTCCGCCGGGGCGGAACGTGAAATGCGCCTTCGGCGCGTGAAATATTCCGCTGAAGCGGAATGTGAAATGTGCCTGCGGCACGTAAAGGTGAATCGGGGCTGCGCCCCTTGAAATTGGCAGAACCTGTTACGCTTTATCTTGATTTCAGCGCAGAGCTTTCCGATGCCGTTAATATTTGAGCGACCGCAGGGAGCGGTTATCCTTCACATTTTCGCCGCAGGCGGGAATACTTCACACCGCGCAGCGGTATTTCACATTCTGCCGCAGGCAGAATATTTCACGCCGCACCAGCGGCACTTCACGTTTCGCGCAGCGAAACACCCAAAGGAGGAGTACAATGTCAGAATTACAGTCCCTTCTCCCCGGGGGCGCAGCCTCTTCCTCCGCGCTTGCCCAGGGCAGCCGGAGCTGGAAGCTGGGCCTTGCCGAGGGGCGGCTGCTGGGGGAAATCGACGGGGCGGAGGCCCTGCGCCAGTCGGTGCTGGTGGCCCTTTCCACCCCCCGGTACCAATACCCCATTTTTTCGGGGCAGTTCGGCCATGAGCTGGACAGCCTGCTGGGGAAGGACTACGACTATCTCTGTGCTGCGGCCCCCGCCCTCATTGCGGATGCCCTGCTTCCGGACAGCAGGGTGGACGGGGTGGAGGGCTTTTCGTTTGAGCGGCTCCCGGACGGCGCGGCGGTGCGGTTTACCGTCCGGTCGGACGGAGAGACGCTGGCGGCCGAGCAGCTTGTGAAAGGAGGAGCAGTATGAATCTGCCGGATTACGAAAGCCTGATGGCGCAGTGTCTGGCCTCTCTGCCGGAGGATCTGGACAAGCGGGAGGGAAGCCTGATCTACATGGCGCTGGCCCCTTGCTGTCTGCGGCTCAGCGAGGCCTATGCCGCTCTGGCGGGCTACTATGACCTGGTCTTTTCGGACACGGCGGCGGGGGACTATCTGGACCGGCTGGCCGGACAGTACGGCATCACCCGCAAAAGCGCCAGCGCCGCCCTGAGGAAGGGGGAATTCCGAAAAACCGACGGCAGCGCCATGACCCTCTCCCCGGGCAGCCGCTTTTACGGCGGCGGGCTGTTTTTCCGGGTGGAGGAGGATCTGGGGGGCGGCATCTGCTCCCTGCGGTGCGAAACCCCCGGCAGCGCCGGCAACCGCAGCTTCGGCGAGCTGCTGCCGTCGGAATATCTGGCGGACTTCGGCTCGGCATCCCTCTCCGGTGTGTTGATTCCCGGCGAGGATCAGGAGGACGACAGCTCCCTGCGCCAGCGGCTGTCCGACCGGCTGTCCGCTCCGGCCTTCGGCGGAAATGTGGCCGACTACCGGGAAAAGACTCTGGCCATCCCCGGCGTGGGGGCGGTGCGGGTGATCCCTGTTCAGGACGGCGGCGGCACTGTGGGGCTGACGCTGCTGGACAGCCGCTTTCTGCCGCCGGAGGAGGCCCTGCTGGCTGTGGTGCGGCAGGAGATTTGCGGCGAGGGCGGCGGTCTCGGACTGGCGCCCATCGGCCACCGGGTGAATATTGAGGCGGCGGGAGCCGTGTCCCTGCCGGTCAGCGCCACCCTGATCTGCCGGGAGGACGCCGACGGGGAGCAGGTGCTTTCCGGCGTGCGGGCGGCCATCGAGGGGTACTTCGATTCCCTCCGCCGGGACTGGGAGGAGCAGCCGGCGGTGGTGCGGATCAGCGCCCTGCAGAGCCGGATGCTGCAGGCGCCGGGCGTGGTGGATCTGCGGGACGTAAAGATAAACGGCGACAGCGTCAACCTGCAGCTGGACAGCAGCACCGTGCCTATTTTTGACAGCGACGGCTCAGCGCTGCAGCTGGCATCCTGAGGAGGGACAGCATGAACTATCTTGAATCCCTGCCCGAGCTGGTGCGGGGCATTGCCGAATACAAAGCCCTGGGCGCGGCGCTGGATCCGATTCTGGAGAGCTTCTGGCAGAGAATCTCGGCCTTTCCGGAGGATGTGCTGCCGGGGAATGCCGAGGGGGAGCTGCTGGAGCGGTGGGAAAAGATGACCTCCCTCCTTCCCGACGGCACCGCCGCCCAGCGGAGATTCCGGCTGCTGTCCCGTCTGGGCAGCCTGCGGCCCTATACGCCGGAGCAGCTGCGAAGGCAGCTCTCCGCCGCCTTCGGCCGGGAGGACGGCTTTGTCATTGATGTGAATCCCGACGCCTTCACCCTGTCGGTGGAGGTGGACGAGGCCGGAGCGGAGGTGCTCTCCGCCCTGACCAGTGAGCTGCGGCGGATGATCCCGGCCAACCTGATCCTTCGCACCAGCGTGGGAAGCAGCGAAACCGTGGGCCTGTACGCCGGTGCGGCGCTGCAGATCAGCAGCGTCCTGCGGCTGGGCTGATTGAAAGGAGAAAAAATGGCAGGATTTCAGTTTGGCATTACAAACGCCGGTATGGAGCTGCTGACTAAAGGCCTTGCGGGCAGCGAGATCCGGTTCACCGGCATCCGGATGGGAGACGGCGTCCCCACAGGGAGCCTGACGGCCATGACCGCTCTGGCTTCCCAGAAGGCGGAGCTGCCTATCACCCGCATGATCCGCAAAAGCGGGCAGGTGACCCTCAAGGGCATGCTGCGGGCGGGACAGGCTGCGCAGGGCTTCACCTGGCGGGAGCTGGGCCTGACGGCGGCCGACCCGGACACCGGCGCCGAGGTGCTCTATGCCTACGGCTATGCGGCGGACGGCGACTACATCCCCGGCGCGGGCGAGAGCACCCTGGACGAGCGGGCCATTCAGCTGACTGTGCTGGTGGCGGGGGCGGAGCAGGTCACCGCTCAGCTGGATCCCACCGCTTTGTATGTGGATCACGACGAGTTTGAGGAAGCCATGGCCCCGCTGCGGGGCGGCGCGGCGGCGACCTTGAGCTGCACCGCATCAGATGGCGTCCACGCCCTCGTGGGGCTGGGCAGCCGGGCGGGACTGGTGCCCTGCCAGTTCGTGGCGGCAGCGGACTACAAAAGCGGCGACAGCTTCACGGTGGACGGTGTTTCCTATACGGCACAGCTGCAAAACGGCCGCGCGCTGCCGGACGGCTTTTTCACGGCGGGGGCGGCGGTCTCCGCTCTGCTGCGGACAGAGGAGCAGACCGTAAATTTTAAGGCAGCCGGGAGCGGGAGCCCGTTCCCGGCGGGAACCACCGGCCTGTGCGCGGCTTTCCGCCAGACGGGGGAGTGGACGGTGCCCCATACGGGTCCCTATCGGCTGATCTGCATCGGCCGGGGCGGCGCAGGCGGCAATGCCAAATACGCTTCCACGAACGCCAATCCCTTTGCCAGCGCCGGAGGCGGCGGCTCGGGGGCCTGGTGCGTCAAAACCCTGGAGCTGCAGCAGGGCGAAGTGCTGACCATGACCGTCTCGACCCTGTACAGCCGGGTCACCCGAAACGGCGAGGTGATTCTGGAGGCGGGCCGGGGCAAAAACGGCACCAGCGCCACCAGCGGCAAGGGCGGCGCTGGCGGTGCGGGCGGCACGGCCCTGTACGGCGACCTCAATGTGGACGGCGCTTCCGGTGAAAGCGGCACGGCGGCAGCCTCCGGCGCTGTGTCCGGCGGAAACGGCGCGCCCATGCAGAGCTGGGAGCAGCTGGCCCTCTATCTGGACGGCAGCATCGGCTACGGCGGCCTGACCGAAAACAACGCCGACGAAACCGGCACCAACCCGGTTTCCTACACCCTGCTGGGCTTGTCCATGGGCGCCGGAGGCGGGGGCGGCGGCGTCACCTCGGGCGGCTCGGCCGGAAGCGGCGGCAGCGGTTCCCCCGGCTGCGTGCTGGCGGAATATGCGTTTTAAGCGGAAAGCGGGACAATCGTTTTGAAG
>JAQXNQ010000041.1 GCA_029098085.1 Oscillospiraceae bacterium | reverse complement strand
GTCACCTACGCCCGGGGCTGCCATTCCTTCCAGCCGGAGCCCAGCGGAACCAGCTGCGCCGAACGCAAGCTGCGGGAAGCGGTACTGGCAGCCCGCAGCAGCGATGTGGTCATCCTCTGCATGGGACTGAACCCATTGATGGAGGGCGAACAGGGCGATGCCTACAGCGGCTCGGACAGCGGCGATAAATTTGATCTGGAGCTGCCCGCCTGCCAGAAGGTACTGTACGAGGCTGTCATGGCCGAGGGCAAGCCGGTGATCTTCGTGAGCGTATCGGGCAGCGCCCTGAACCTCTCGGCTCAGGATGAGCAGTGCGATGCCGTGGTGCAGTGCTTCTACCCCGGCGCCGAGGGCGGCAATGCACTGGCCGACATTCTGTTCGGCAAGGCCTGCCCCAGCGGACGGCTGCCGGTGACCTTCTACCGCTCCACCGACGATCTGCCCCCCTTCGCCGACTATTCCATGAAGAACCGCACCTACCGCTTCTTTGAAGGAACGCCGCTCTATCCCTTCGGCTATGGTCTTTCCTACTCCCATATCACCGAGGAGCAGCAGCCGGACGGCAGCGTCCTGGTGACCAACCACGGCCCCATGGACAGCTGGCACGCGGTGCTGAAGATGGAGACTGTCCCCCATCCCGAGCTCACTGATTTCAGAAAGGTTTGGATTCCTGCGGGACAGCAGATCACTGTAAAATTCTAAGACAGATCCGCCGGTTTCAGACAAACCGGCGGATCTCAGTTCGTCGATAAAGGCAATGCGCATTGGCAACTCGCACAAATAAGGATTTGCCCATCGTTAGACTGCCAAGGCCTTAAAGTTTTACTCGAGTTTCTTTCGCTTTCCCCTGCGGGGAAAGCCAAAAAATCGCGGGCCTGGGCAGAGCCCGGTCGCGGCTCGCAGGCCGCGAAATCTCTTATATGCTTATAAAAAAGTCAGGAAGGTATGGCGAGAATGCCTGCATTCTTGCTAGCGCAGCGGGGACTCTACTAAGGGGTGTCCATATGGATGGAGCCGGCTCGATGCCGGCTCCATCCATTTTTCCATGCCGTCTCTTCGCTTGTGCAACTTTTTCATGTGAACCACTTTTTCGACAGCCTGAGAACCGCCGGTTTCAGACAAACCGGCGGCCCTTCTGTTTCAAAGCAGTGTGTTCATTACTCCGGGCTGCCCGGGTTCCCGAAAACATGTCCCTCTGCGTAGATCATCATCCGGTTCCGGATGTGACCATAGATCCACAGCCCGAACAGCGGCAAAAGGCCGCCCAGTACCGGCCTTCCCAGCCAGATCACAGCGGCCGGAGCGGCGCACCAGAGCAGAATCCAAAAAGCCAGATACCCCTTATGCTCTCTGAGCCATTTGCGCTGATAAAACCGAAGCTTCTCCTTCCGCTCAAAGGTGCTGGCTGACGTATTTTCGGAAACATCCTCCACCGCCGGTGCGAACACGTCCGGAGCCGCCGACCTTTCTCCCGACAGCAGCGTATCCACGCTGACTCCCAGAAGCGCCGCCAGCTCCTGCAGTACGCCAAGATCGGGCATATATTTTCCGGTTTCCCAGCGGGAGACCGTTCTGCCGGTCACCCCCAGCTTTTCCCCCAGCTGCTGGGTCAGTCCTCTTTCCTTTCTCAGAGCAGCGATCAGCCGCCCGGTCTTCGCCTGATCCATCTGCTGGCCCCCTTTCCCTGCTCCTATCATACCGCATTTCGCAGGAAAAGTACAGGACACAAAAGGCGAAGGACAGGACAAATCCCCGTCAAGCCCTTTCCGGGAACTTCACTCCGCCGCCGCTGATTCAGATGCCGCCTCCGGGGAGCCCAGAATCCGCTCCCGCTCTCCCTCCGCCAATGCCAGAGCTCCATCAGCGTCCCGCTGCACCCGGGCAGAAAAGCCTTCCAGCTTCCGTTCCGCATGGGTCAGATACCAGCGCAGCAGCTTTTTGTGGCTCTGGTAATCAAACTGGGACACATCGCCCTCGGTATTGCTGACCAGCACCTGAAACAGCCAGTCTCCCCTGTTCAGCAGCTGTTCGGTCAGACGCTGGCCCATCAGCGCTGACAGAATACCGGTACGGTCCGGAAGGCCGCTTCTGTTTTCCTCCATCAGGGTCACCACCGTTTCCCCGTCCAACAGATGCCGCCCCACCGGAATGGAAAGACGCTCCGTCTCCAACGGCTGGGAAAACTCCCACTCCATGCCGCCCAGAGCGTCAATCAGGTGAATGGTGCCCTTGCGGGTCACCCGCAGCCAGCGATGCACTTCGGCGCCCAGCAGCGCCTCCGCCGCGCGCAGGGCTTCCTCGCTGCCGGCATACCGGTCATGGGACAGCAGCGTCCCCTCCCGGCCGTCCAGGGGCACAGCCAGCTCTCCGGGCAGGGAAACCAGCGTCAACCGCACCGCTGCCGGCTCCAGACTTGCCAGAATAAAACCCTCTGCCCTGCTTTGGTCATCCGCCGCAATCACCAGAACCCGGAAGCCATCGTCTGCATCAGGATAATAATTCCGGGTGGACAGATCGCTGCTGGCGGAGGACTGAGGCTGCCGGGTTTCCGCAGTGACCGACAGGATCACGGCCATGACCGA
>JAQXNQ010000040.1 GCA_029098085.1 Oscillospiraceae bacterium | reverse complement strand
GTCCAGCAGGATTTTGCCCTTGCCGATGAGGATGATCCGCTCGGTGAGCGCCTCGATGTCCTGCATGTCGTGGGTGGTCAGAATGACGGTGGTTTTCTTTTCCCGGTTGAGGGTGCGGATAAAGTCCCGCACGGCGATTTTGGACACCGCGTCCAGTCCGATGGTAGGCTCGTCCAGGAACAGGGTCTTGGGATCGTGGAGCAGGGAAGCGGCGATTTCGCAGCGCATCCGCTGGCCCAGGGAAAGCTGACGGGTGGGAGTTTTCAGAATCTTCTCGAGGTGCAGAAGCTCAGTCAGCTCGCTTACATTGCGGCGGTAGACGGCTTCGGGAATTTTGTAGATGTCCCGGATCAGCTCAAAGGAATCCACCACCGGCACATCCCACCACAGCTGGGAGCGCTGGCCGAAGACCACGCCGATTTCCCGCACATGGCCCACCCGGTCCAGCCAGGGGGTGCGGCCGTTGATGACGCAGCTGCCGCTGTCGGGGGTCAGGATGCCGGAAAGCACCTTGATGGTGCTGCTTTTTCCGGCGCCGTTGGGGCCGATGTAGCCCACCATCTCTCCGTCGCCGATGGTGAAGCTGATGTCATTGAGGGCGGTGATGGTTTCATACTCCCGCCGGAACAGGGCTTTTGCGGCGGCCTTCATACCGCCGCTCCTCCGGGCAACCCGGAAGGTCTTGGTCAGATGCTGTACCTGGATCAAAGTTTACCTCCTTACTGTTCGTCCGGTCAGCTTGACAGACCTGTCTGTCCGCTCTGACCGGTACGTCGATGTCCGCCGCCGGCGGGGCGGAACGGGTGAGTGGAGGGACAGCCCCGCTGCTGCCGGCAAATGGCTGTCCTGGTGCTGGAAAGAGGCGTCCCCCTGTCCGGACAATAAAAAAGGCAAGCGATGCGCTGCCGGAACCCGGCGCTGCATCACCTGCCCGTAAGGCGGGCCGTCATCCGGCCCGTTCAGCGGCAAAATCTGGAAAGCTTTCTAACTATAGCACAGTCCCGGGAGCCTGTCAAGCCTTATTTCCCGATGGAAAGCGGCATTTTCCACTTTTCACCGTTATGCAGGTGAAGATGTGGAGAACAGGGGAGGAGAGAGCAGGAAAACTTCCGGGAAATTTTCCCTGAGACAACGAAAAAACCGGTCTCCAACGAGACCGGTTTTTCTGGAGGCGTCACTCGGATTTGAACCGGGGATCAGGGAGTTGCAGTCCCATGCCTTACCACTTGGCTATGACGCCATATCTGGAGCGGATTACGGGGCTCGAACCCGCTACCTCCACCTTGGCAAGGTGGCGCTCTACCAGATGAGCTAAATCCGCATATATGGTGCCTCCGGTCGGAATCGAACCAACGACACGGGGATTTTCAGTCCCCTGCTCTACCGACTGAGCTACAGAGGCAAATTTGGCGACCCGCATGGGGCTCGAACCCACGACCTCTAGCGTGACAGGCTAGCGCTCTAACCGACTGAGCTAGCGGGCCAGTTATGGTGGGGACAACAGGGCTCGAACCTGTGACCCTCTGCTTGTAAGGCAGATGCTCTCCCAGCTGAGCTATACCCCCGAACTGATCTTTCGATCGCCGTCCGCTGTTTTTTGTCCAGCGAACGAATATTATTATACACAAGCAAAAGGGTTTTGTCAACACCTTTTTGAAAATTTTTTCGGATTTTTTTCGGGCCGGAACAGGGAGCGGTCTTGACAGAACAGATCAGAAAGCTTATGATTTGAGTAGCTGCCGGGAAAGTGCCCGGAATGACAAAGGAAAGGGAGAATCGCCATGTTGAAACAGGATCTGTGTCCGGCTGCGCTGGAGGAGCTTTGCCGCAGCATCCGCATGCCGGAATCGGTGACGGAGCGGGTGACGACGCTGGCTGCCGCCTATGATTTTACCGCAGCGGAGGATTTTTATCAAGGCCTTTTTTCGGTGGAAACCGGAAATGCCGCCGTGGAAGGGCTGAAGGCCGTTTTCGGGGAAGAGGGCGCTGACGGGCTGCTGATGCTGACGGTGATGCTGGCCGGTGCGCTGAAAGCCCGGCGGGATTATAAGGAAAAGGGCATTCCGGAGCAGATCTGGCTGGACACCATGGGCTGCTTTTCCCGGTTTGTCCGGGAGGACCAGGTCTCGTACGGCCGTGACTGCTTCACCCGGGCCTTCTGGGCCTACCGGCAGCTGTCGCTGAAGCTGTTTCGGATCGGCACGCTGGAGTATGAGATGACCACTCTGCGGGATACGGGCGCCGAGCTGACGGGGCTGCAGGTTCAGCCCGGGGATCCGGTTCTTTCGGTGCACATTCCGTCGGACGCCCTGCTGACCCGGAAGGAGCTGGACGCCTCCTACGCCGGAGCAAAGGCCTTCTTTGCACGCTTTTACCCCTCCTATGACTACCGCTGCGCCTGCTGCTGTTCCTGGCTGCTTTCCCCCAGCCTGAAGGAGCTGCTGCCGCCCGATTCCCGGATTCTGCTGTTCCAGAGCGATTTTATTCCCACCGGCTTTTACGAGGACAACGGCGGCTACAAGACCTGGCTGTTCAAAAACGGCGCGCTGGAGCCGGAGAATTTCCCCGAAGACACCTCCCTGCAGCGGCGGGCCAAGGCCTTTGTGCTGGCGGGCGGAAAAATCGGGGAAGGATCGGGCATTCTCCGGCCGGAAATTCTGTAATTTCCTGTTGCAAAAGAGCGGCCTTTCAGATATAATAAAGAAGTGACATCAAAACTGTTGGCTTACGTGAAAGGAGGCCGGCTTTGGCTGTGAATCAGAAAAAATCCATGCCGCAGAGCGTCAGAACCGCCATCACGGCATTGAATACCATCCTGGTCCTGCTGGGCCTGACGGCGGTGCTGCTGCTGTCCATGGGAACCCTCGGCGCCCGGTCCGGCGGCACCTTCAGCCTGTTTGGACGGAGCTTTCATCTGAATCAGTCGGATCAGATGAGCCCCATGGTGGAAAAGGGCGATCTGGTGATGATCCGGAATATGGCGCCCACCTCCTTCCAGATGGGCAACCTGATCGCCTATTATCAGCAGGCGGACGGCAAGGACTACCTGATCATCCGTGAGCTGGTCGGCATGGTGGGCAGCGATTACTACCTGGAGGACGGCGAGGGCAATCAGACCATTGTGGCCGCCGGAGAGACCCGTTTTCTGGGTCGGGTGGAGTCCCGGAGCCCCAGGCTGGGTCTGGCGGTGCAGTTCCTGCAGAGCCGGGAAGGCAAAAACATCTACCTGTGGTGGACGGCAAGCCTGCTGTTTCTGCTGATCGGCATCATCGTCCTGCTCCATGTGATCCTGAAAAACCTCGGCCCCAAAGAGACGGATGAAGAGGTGGATTACGGGATCGATTATCTGGAGGCAGAGCCGTCTCCGCTGCTGGATGAGGAGCAATCCTCCGGGCCGGGAGTGCCGTTTGAGCTGTCCGTGCAGCCGGAACCGGCCGCTGAAGAAACGCCTGCCGATGCAGGCCTCAGAGAAGAATCTGAAAATGTGTCCGAGAACAGCTCCGCTTCCGCCCTCATCTCCGAGGAGGAAGAGGACGAGTTCGACCTGAGCGGGATCATTTCCGACATTCAGGCGCAGCTGGACAGTGAAGAGAAGAAGTAAGCATACCGCAGCCCTTTGACCTTTCCGAAGGTCGGAGGGCCGCGGTTTTTGTTTCATTCTGTAAAAGAAGTGTATGGAGGAGCTATGGAAAAGAAGAATTTGCTGATCGCACAGTCCGGCGGCCCCAGCGCCGCCATCAACGCGACCCTGGCGGGTGTGATTGCTGCCGCGCAGAAAAGTCCCGCCGTGGGCCGGATTCTGGGAAGCAGACACGGCATCGAGGGCGTGCTGGAAAATCGCTGCGTGGATCTGACGGATTTCTCCCGGCTGGACGAGCTGAAGGCGACGCCGGCCATGGCGCTGGGCTCCTGCCGGTTCAAGCTGCCTGCCGACTTTTCCGATCCCATTTATGAGCAGATCCGGAAGCGTCTGGCGGAACTGCAGGTGGGCTATTTCCTCTATATCGGCGGCAACGACAGCATGGATACGGTCAGCAAGCTGTCCGACTTCTATGCCGGGAAGCCGGATGCGCCGGCGGTGGTGGGACTGCCCAAGACCATCGACAACGACCTGCCCGCCTGTGACCATACTCCCGGATACGGCAGCGCCGCCCGGTATCTGGCCATGACGGTGGAGGAGCTGATCCGGGATACCGCCATCTACGCCCTGCCCTCGGTGACCATTGTGGAGATCATGGGCCGGGATGCGGGCTGGCTGACCCTGGCGGCGGCTCTGCCCCGGCTGAGGGGCGGCAGCAAGCCGGATCTGGTGGCGCTGCCGGAGACGCCCTTTGACGAGCAGGCCTTTCTGCAGGAAATCCGGGACAGGATGCAGCACACCCACAACATTGTGGCGGTGGTCAGCGAGGGCATCCGGGACAGCAGCGGCGCCTATGTGGGCTCCGCCGCCAAGTCCGGCGCAGTGGACACCTTCGGGCACGCCTATCTCAGCGGCGTGGGCAAGTATCTGGAGGGGCTGGTCAAGCGGGAGATCGGCTGCAAGGTGCGCTCCATCGAGGTGAACCTGATGCAGCGCTGCGCCGGTCACGCGGCCTCTCTGACCGATCTGGAGGAATCCTTTGCCGTGGGCGCCTACGGCGTTTCCATGGCCGAGCAGGGCGTTTCGGGCCGGATGGCGGTGATCCTGCGGGATGAGGGGGAGGTTTACCGCTCCCATTGCTCCAGCGTGGACATCAGGGCCTGCGCCAATAAGGAGCGGCCGGTGCCGCAGCGCTGGACGAATCTGGAGGATTCGCAGGTGTGCCGGGAGATCTGCGATTACCTGCTTCCTCTGATCCGGGGCGCCGCGCCCCAGTACCGGGACGAGTACGGCTTTGCGGATTATGTGATTTTTGAATAAGGGTTTCCTGAAAGGCTCTTTCTGTTTGCTGCGGAAGGAGCCTTTTCTTTTTCTCCGGAAGGTTTAATCCGCAGGCGGCAGACCATACTAAACGGGCAGAAAGCGCTGAAAAACAGGAAAAATCTGCCGCTGCAATGATTTCCACCCATAAAAGGGCACTGGCGGTGCAAAGTAAGAGGGAATCAACCCGAACAGGAGGAGCTGCACATGATGAGAAAAATTTTCCGGGCTGCGGTGGCGGCCACTGCTGCGGCGGCCATGCTGCTGCTGGGCATGGTGGCCTATTGGGATGCGCAGCTGCCGGACGATTACTATGTCAGCGATGCCGCTTCCTTTTCCCTGCCGCAGTATCCGATGCTGCAGCCGGACGGCGGAGGGGAAGCCGTACCGGCCTCCCGGAGGGAGACAGCGATCAGCCGTCAGGCGGAGCTGAAGCTGGGCGGCACGGTACCGGTCAAAACCATCCGGATTTATCAGACGGAAAAACGGTATCTGGTTCCCTGCGGCACCCCCTTTGGCCTGAAGCTGACCACCGAAGGGGTGCTGGTGGTGGGGATCAGTCCGGTGGAGACGGCTTCCGGCGTGGTCTGCCCGGCCCAGACGGCGGGACTGCAGAAGGGGGATCTGCTGCTGGCGGCGGACGGGTGGGCCCTTTCCTCCTTTCAGGATCTGGCACAGGCGGTGGCCGGATCGGAGGGCAGAGCGCTGCGCCTGACGGTCCGGCGGGAGGGCCGGGAGCTGGAGGTGGCTGTGACGCCGGTTCGCTCCCTTTCCGGCGTCTTTCAGTGCGGCATCTGGGGCCGGGACAGCTCCGCAGGCATTGGCACCGTGACCTTTTATGATCCCTCCACCGGGCAGTTCGGCGGGCTGGGCCACGGCGTCTGCGACGCGGACACAGGAAGCCTCATGCCCCTGGCGGAGGGAGAGGTGGTGCCCGCCGTCATTCTGGATGTGATCCGGGGAACGGCAGGTACCCCCGGCGAGCTGCGGGGCAGCTTTTCCGGTGCCTTTTCCTGCGGCGTTCTGGAGAAAAATACTCCTTGCGGCGTCTTCGGGTTGCTGTACACCGCACCGTCCCGGGCTGAGCCGATGGAGATCTGTCCCCGGCAAGAGGTGGTGACCGGACCGGCTGAGATTCTGACCACCGTTTCGGGCAGCGGGCCGGAGCGGTACGGCATCGAGATCGAGCGGATCGACTATCTGGATAACCGGTCCCGGAATCTGGTGATCCGGGTGATGGATTCCGATTTGCTGGAGGAAACCGGCGGCATTGTGCAGGGGATGAGCGGCAGTCCGATTATCCAGGACGGGAAACTGGTGGGCGCGGTGACGCACGTTTTGGTGAATGATCCGACGAGAGGGTATGGGATTTTCATCGAAAATATGCTGAAGCCTTGAGACGGGCAAAGTATGTTGATTTGTTGGTG
>JAQXNQ010000039.1 GCA_029098085.1 Oscillospiraceae bacterium | reverse complement strand
CAGATGCGCATCGTTCCAGGATATTCCGTCGGCATCCTCACCGTTCCAGATATAGCCCTCGCCCTTTCTGGAAGCAAAGGACACGCCGTGGTCTGTCCACGTTTTTAAGTCTGTTACAGGCGACGAATACACCCTATACTGATAGGAACACCATGTGTCGGAGCCGAAATTATCATGTGAACCGTAAAGGTACACCCGCTCCTCCCCATCGGCATTCTGAAACACCCTTGCCTCCACGTCAGGAATAAATTCATCCAGCGGCAAAATAGGGTTTACAGCCTGAAGTTGATTGTCCATTTTCGCGATTCTTCCTCTCTGTATATGATGAGCGGGCCCGAGCACGGATACGCGGATGATGCACCGGACAACGACGGCACGGGCCGACTGAATGCGGGAAAACCCGGCAGTTTTCTTCCGGGGCGCACCGGAAATCTGCAGTAGCTGCGAAAGCAATGAAGAGCACGCGGCTTCAACAACCTGACAAGGGGAAGTCGCGCGCTCCGGTTTTTTATCCAGGGTCGGACAGAGGCCGCGTCATCACGTTTTGCTGCTTTTCTGCGGTTCGGCTGTCGGTTGACTGTACCGACAGGCTGAAGGAAACCTTATCCCACGTCGAACAGCAGCATCTGGATGCCTTCCACGATGTCCTCAGTGGTGAACCGGGCCACGCCCAGACCGTCCAGCATCCGGTCGGTGTCGGTCTTGGTGGAGTCGATGTAGCGGAATTCCGCCTTTTCGATGGCGGTGGTGAAGAGGGCGGTTTCCTCGTCGGTGTTGTCGGGGCAGAGACGCTCCTTCTCCAGCAGCTGCAGGGTGGCGGCCACGGCCTGCTGTTTGGTGAAAACGGCATTGGCAGCTTCCGCTTTGAATTCATTGACATAATGCAGGGTACGCATATTCATTCCTCCGTTTTGATGATAGAAATATTGTACACCACACCGCCGCCCCGGTCAAGGGATATTTTGTGAACCATGGGTTTCCAGAAAAACGGAAACCTCCCGCGGCCCTCTCAAACTCGTTCACTGAAATCTGAGCGGCCGCAGGAAGCGGTTTACCACAACGATTCAATTTTAACTGTTCAGATACCCTTCCCTCGGCGTCACACCGAAGGCTTTGGCCAGCACCCACAGCTCCTCGTCGGTGATGGTCTGGAGAATGGGGGAGTTCATGACCTTGATGTAGATTTCGGCGGCCTTTTCCACCGTCTCGATCAGGCCAAAGGCCTCGTCGATGTCCCGGCCGGTGCCGAAGATGCCATGCTGGGCCCAGACCACCAGCCGGTATTCCTTCATTTTTTCGGCGGTGGCGATGCCGATTTCATCGTTGCCGCAGAGCATCCAGGGCAGCACGCCGACGCCGTCAGGGAAGACCACCAGGCATTCGGTGCACATCTGCCAGAGGGTGCGGGTGAAGGCCCGCTCCTCCAGCGAATGGACAAAGGTCATGGCGATGACGTTGGTGGCATGGGTGTGGATGACCACCCGGTGCAGGGGATCCCGCTCCAGCCGGGAGATGTGGGTGCGGAAGTGGGCGGGCAGCTCACTGGTGGGCCTTCCGCCGTCCTTGTAGCCCCAGAGCAGCTCGACGGCCTTGCCGTCTGCCGCCACCCGGATGATGCCCAGATTGGTTTCCGGGTCATCGATGACATTCCGGAAGTATTTGCCGGTGCCGGTGACGAGAAAGAGCTTTCCCGCCAGCGCCGAGGCGTCAAAAATCATGGGGATGGTGCGCAGCACCTGATTGAGATCCAGATAGGGCGCGACCTCTTCCTCGGTGAGCAGCAGGCTCAGATTGCCGCCGTTGCGCTCATCCCAGCCCATGCGGTACATATTGTCGGTGATTTTGCAGACCTCTCTGACGAAAGGCGCAGTCAATATATCCTTCATCCTATTTCCTCCTCAGCGTCTGCTCAGTACATCCTGCTCGTACTGCCGGACTTCAGCCAGCCATTTTTCCCGGACGGGCACGCCCATGGTCATGCAGTAATAATCCCAGACAGCGGCGAAGGGATACATCTTCAGCTCCTCCAGCATGGCCAGCCGGGCGGTGTAGTCGCCCTCCAGCTCCAGCTTTTTCAGAGCGTCCACCGGCTCCAGCAGCGCCCGGAGCAGGGCCTTGAGCATGTTGCGGGTGCCGATGACCCAGGCGGCGATCCGGTTGATGGAGGCGTCGAAGAAGTCCAGACCAATGTGGGTGCGCTCGACGAGACCGGTGCGGATCAGGCTCTGGGCGATGGCCAGCAGCTCGTCGTCCATGATGACCACATGATCCGAGTCCCAGCGAACCGGGCGGGAAACGTGCAGCAGCAGCTCATCGGTGTAGAGCAGCACGGTGGGGATTTTGTCCGAGATCACCTCGGTGGGGTGGAAGTGACCGGCGTCCAGGCAAACGGCTTTGTGGTTCTGCGCGGCATAGCCCAGGCAGAACTCGGAGGAGCCCACCGTGTAGCTTTCGGCACCGATGCCGAAGACCTTGCTTTCGATGGCGTTGAGGTTGTGTTCTTCGTCGATGGGACCGGCGAAGACCTGATCCAGCGCCTCCTTCATCCGGCGGCGGGGGGCCTCCCGATCCACAGGAATATCCTTGTAGCCGTCGGGAAACCAGAAATTGGTGACGGCCTTCTGACCCAGCTCCCGGCCGAAGTACTCGCCGATCAGACGGCTGCGGCGGCAGTGCTCGATCCAGAAGGAGCGGACGCGCTCGTCGGCGCTGGAAATGGTGAAGCCGGAATCGGCCATGGGATGGGAGAAGCAGGTGGGGTTGAAGTCCAGTCCCAGTTCCCGCTCCTTTGCCCACTGCACCCAGCTCTCAAAGTGGCGGGGCTCCAGGGCATCCAGATCCACCTTTTCGTCCGTGTCGGCGTAGATGGCGTGGAGGCTCAGCTTGTGCTTGCCGGGAACCAGGGACAGCACCTTGTCGATGTCCTGCCGCAGCTGCTCCACATTCTGTGCCGCGCCGGGATAGTTGCCGGTGACCTGAATGCCGCCGGACAGAGCCTGATCCTTGAAAAGAAACCCGGCAATGTCATCGCCCTGCCAGCATTGCAGGGAAATTTTGATCTGTTTCAGCTTTTCCAGAGCGGCGTTGGTGTCCACACCCAGGGAGGCGTAGGCTTCCTTTGCCAGCTCATAGGCTTTGATGATGGAATCCATAGCAGTTCCTTTCTCAATAAAATGTACAGATCTCCGGGCGGACTTTTATGCCTGTCCGGTGACCTTCAGATAGCGCTCGTAATGGCTTTCCCAGCTGGCGGGATCGACCGGCTCATAGACCTTCAGGTCGGTGGAGCGGGCCACGGCCGCACGGGCCTCCCACAGGTCGGAAAGCTCACCGAGGCTGATGAACTGAACGGCGGCGTTGCCGGTGGCGGTGGCCTCAGCGGGGCCGGCCAGCACCCTGGCATTGCAGGCGTCGGCGGCCATCCGGCAGAGCAGGGTGTCCTTGATGCCGCCGCCCACCACATGAATGCTGCGGTAGGTCTTGCCGGTCAGCTCCTGCAGCTGCAGGAAGGTGAAGCGGTACTTCATGGCCAGGCTCTCGTAGATGCAGCGCATGACCTGACCCCGGTTTTTGGGCACCGGCTGGCCGGTCTTCTCGCAGTACTCCCGGACGCGGCGGGGCAGGTTGCCGGGGCCTTCAAAGGCGGGATCGTCCACGTTGATGAAGCTGCGGAAGGGCGCTTCGGCCATGGCTTCCTTTTCCAGCATGGCGAAGGTGACCTCCTGACCCTCCCGGATCCACTGACGGCGGGACTCCTGAATCAGCCAGAGACCGATGATGTTCTTGAGGAAGCGGGTGGTGCCGCCGTAGCCGCCCTCGTTGGTGAAATTGGCGGCGGCAGAGGCTTCGTTGATGACCGGTACCTCGTTTTCGGTGCCGAACAGGCTCCAGGTGCCGCAGCTGATGTAGACGAAATCCTTGTCGGAGGCAGGGGCGCTGACCACGGCCGAGGCGGTGTCATGGGTGGCCACGGCGATGACCGGCACGGGCTCGCAGCCCAGCTCCTCGCAGAGGTCGGGGCGCAGGGTTCCGTACTGCTCGCCGGGACGGATCATGGGCGGGAAGATGCGGGTGGGGATCCCCAGCTCCTCGCAGAGGGCGTGATCCCATTCCTTTTTATGGGGATCCATCAGGTTGGAGGTGGAGGTGATGGTGAACTCCGAGCGCTTCTCACCGGTCAGCAGATAGGCGAACAGGTCGGGCATGGGCAGCATGGTGTCGGCCTGCTCCAGCAGCCAGGGCTTCTCCTGCGCCAGATAATACAGCTGATACAGGGTGTTGAACCGCATGAACTGGGTGCCGGTGCGGCGGTAGATCTCCTCCTTGGGGAGAATCTCAAAGACCTTTTCGGGGATGCCCTCAGTGCGGGTATCCCGGTAGTGGACAGGGTTCTCCAGCAGCTGACCGTCCTTGTCCAGCAGGCCGAAGTCCACGCCCCAGGTGTCGATGCCGATGCTGTCAAAGCCGCCCTGAGCCAGGGCCTTGGTGATGCTCTGCCGCACCTCGAACCAGAGCCGCAGCACATCCCAGTACAGGACGCCGCCCACCGGCACCGGATCGTTGCTGAAGCGGTGAATCTCCTGCAGGTCTATTTTTCCGTTTTCGAGCGTGGCCAGCATGGCCCGGCCGCTGGATGCGCCAAAGTCAAAAGCAAGTACGCGTTTCAAAATAATGACCGCCTTTCTGATAGAACATGTTCTGATTCCATTGTAGCAGATTTGATTATTCCTGTCTATATCTGCGCGCGATATTGATAAATGAGCAAAAATGTGGTATCATTTGAGCAGAAACATTCAGACAGACCGATCATTTTTGAAAGGGGAGAGCGCATATGCTGACCATTCTGCGCCAGGAGGAGATTATGTCCATCCTGCGGGAGCGCAAATCCGCCACCGTGCAGCAGCTGAGCGAGCTGCTGTTTGCCAGCGGCTCCACCATCCGCCGGGATCTGACCGAGCTGGAGAAGCTGGGACTGATCCGTCGTTCCCACGGGGGCGCCGTGCTGTTTGAGGACGGCGGAGACGAATCCTCCGCTTTGCTGCGGGAGCAGCAGAATCCCCGGGAGAAAAAGCGGGCTGCCGAGGCCGCCTTCCCCCTGCTGCGGAGCGGGGCGTCTGTTTTCCTGGACTCCAGCAGCACCTGCGGCATGCTGGTTCCGCTGCTGGGGCGGCTGGACAGCCTGACCGTCATCACCAACGGCCTGAAAAACGCCCTGCTGCTGGCGGAGTACCCGGGTATCCGGGTCAATATGACCTGCGGCAGTCTGAAGGCCGGCTCCAATTCGGTGGTGGGAAGCGACGCGCTGCAGTATCTGTCGGGCATCCATCCGGATTTTACCATCCTTTCCTGCAGTGGGGTGGACGCCGATGGCTTCAGCGAATCCAGCTTTGAGCAGCGCCGCCTCAAGGAGCAGATGCTCCGGAATGCTCACACCCGGATCATCATCTGCGACGGCAGCAAGTTTGGCCGCACCTGTCTGGCCAGACTGGGGGACTTTTCGTCGGCGGACTGGCTGGTGACGGATGTCCGGCCCGCAGAGGAGATCGCCGCTGCCGCCGAAGCGGCGGGCTGCAGGATTGTATGCGGAAGCGGAACCAAACAGTAAAAGCTGCATAAAGAAACGAAAGCGGACGCTCCGAAGAACGTCCGCTCAGGCTGTCGATAAAGTAGTTTGCAAGAAAAAGTTGCACAAAGGTGGTAAAATGTATGCCCGCTGGAAGCGGGCATGGTTTTGTCTAATAAGAGTCTTGCAGCCTGCGGGCTGCGCTTTTTTATTCTTTATTGTCCGCGCCGGGCGCGGAAGAGCAGGATTTCGCGCTCTGCGGAGCGCGACCAAGGCTCTGCCTTTGGAATCCGCGATTTTTTGAAAAAAATCGAGTAAAACTTTGTTTGTGCAACCTGTCGATAAGCGTTACCTTTATCGACACGCTGAGCGGACGCTCCGAAGAACGTCCGCTTTCTTATAAGAAGAGGTGGAAGATGGCAGTTTATTCCTGGATGCCGGGGATTTTGGGCAGGCCGTCGAAGCCGCGCTGCAGATCCTCGTCGGTGGGAATGTAGTCGCTCATGGTGCCTTCCCGGAAGCTCTCGTAGGCGGTCATGTCGAAGTAGCCGGTGCCGGTCAGGCCGAAGAGGATGGTCTTGGCCTCGCCGGTTTCCTTGCACTTGAGGGCCTCGTCGATGGCGGCGCGGATGGCGTGGGAGGATTCGGGGGCGGGGAGGATGGTCTCCACCCGGGCAAAGAGGGTCGCCGCCTCGAAGACGCGGGTCTGCTCCACCGAAACGGCCTCCATGTAGCCGTCATGATACAGCTTGGACAGGATGGGGGACATGCCGTGATACCGCAGACCGCCGGCGTGGTTGGGCGAGGGGATAAAGCCGCAGCCCAGGGTGTACATCCGGGCCATGGGCGTGATCTTGCCGGTGTCGCAGAAATCGTAGGCGTACTTGCCCCGGGTCAGAGAGGGGCAGGAGGCGGGCTCCACGGCGATGAACCGGGGATTGGCCTTGCCCAGCAGCTTATCCTGCATGAAGGGGGCGATCAGGCCGCCCAGGTTGGAGCCGCCGCCGGCGCAGCCAATGACGATGTCGGGGTACTCGTCCAGAATCTCCATGGCCTTCTTGGCTTCCAGGCCGATGATGGACTGATGCAGCAGCACCTGGTTCAGCACCGAACCCAGCACATAGCGGCAGCCCTCGGTGGTGACGGCCTTTTCCACCGCCTCCGAGATGGCGCAGCCCAGACTGCCGGTGGTGTCGGGGTTCTGTGCCAGAATGGCCCGGCCGGCAGCGGTGGTGTTGCTGGGGCTGGGGATGACCTCGCCGCCGAAGGTCTGGATGATGGCCTTGCGGAAGGGCTTCTGGTTGTAGGAGCCCTTGACCATGTAAACGGTCAGGGGAATGTGATAGTAGGCGCAGGCCTCAGCCAGGGCGGTGCCCCACTGACCGGCGCCGGTTTCGGTGGTCAGGCTGGTCAGGCCCTGCTCCTTGGCGTAGTAGGCCTGGGCGATGGCGGAGTTGAGCTTATGGCTGCCGGAGGTGTTGTTGCCTTCAAATTTATAGTAGATCTTGGCGGGGGTACCCAGCTCCTTCTCCAGATTGTAGGCCCGGATCAGGGGAGAGGGGCGGTAGATGCGGTACATCTCCAGAATGCCCTCGGGGATGTCCACATAGCGGGTGGTGTTGTCCATCTCCTGATGGGCCAGCTCCTTGCAGAAAACGGGATACAGATCCTCCTCGGTGGCGGGCTTGCCGGTCTGGGGATTCAGCATGGGGTCGGGGAGCTCCTTCATGTCCGCCCGCAGGTTGTACCACTGGGTGGGCATCTGGTCTTCGGTCAGAAAGAAACGGTAAGGGATCTTGCTCATCATGTACACTCCTTTTTGGTCTTGGCCGGCTGGGAGGGGCCCAGCAAATAAAAAAGCCTCTGCCTCCAGCAATGTCTTGCATCACTGGGACAAAAGCTCTGAAAACTTCTGCGGTACCACCCAATTTGACGATTTCTCGTCCGCTCAGCCACATACGTTGATATGTGTTCCCTTGGTAACGGGCGGAAATCCCGTCAGGCACTACTGCGCCGCCGTTTCCGGAAGCGGTTCGTCCTGCCCCTGGCTTTCTTCGGAGAGATTGCCGGAAAGTCCATTCGGTCAGGCGCCCTTCACCGCACTCCCACCATCGGCGGCTCTCTTTGCAAAGGCAGACGAGACGTACTCTTCTTTCCACAGGTTTTCTGGTTATGTTCTACAGTATAGCGCTGAAACAGGCAGTTGTCAAGTGCTTTTTTGAGATTTTCGGAATTTTTGGATGGGGAGCTCAGCCGCTCTGCTCCAGCTGCAGCAGAAGGAGCTGCCCGCTTTCCTCTGCCATACAGAAGGTGAGGGAGTGTCCAGAGAAAGCTTCACCCTCGTTCCAGGGCAAACCTCCGGTTTCGATCCGCCAGAAGCCCGCTTTGGCTGCCAGCTCCAGCTCCTGTGAAAAGCCGGACAGGCGGATCAGTTCTTCCCGGTAAGTTTCCGGCAGGGGCAGTGCTTTCCAGTTTCTGGCTTCAGGCGGCATGCTGTCCAGCTGCCAGACGCAGAGCACCTCGCCCTCGCCGAAAAAGCCCCGGGTGTCCTCGTACCGGATGAGCTCTGCGCCCACCGGCAGGGAAAGACCCGTTTTTTCCTTCAGCGTCCGGCTTGCCTTTTGGCCGTCGCGGGTGTAGAATAGAAGCAGTCCGGCTTCAAGTGCCGCAGCTGCCAGCAAAACGCAGATCAGCCCTCTGCACCGGGTAGAAGGGGATGGCTTCATGGCGTCCTCCTTTTGTTGAAGAAAACAGCTTTACAATTTTATGATAGCAGAAGTGGTCTTTGCTGTCAACCTTTGGGCGGCAAGCTGAGGATTTCCCGCTTCTTCCCCGGAAATTTTTCTTTTTTTCAAAAAGCACTTGCAATTTCCAGCCTTTTATGCTATCATATTTATTCGTGAGATATACGTACTTTGGCGTATAGGAAAGAAGAGGTGAACAGAATGAAAGAGGGAATCCATCCCGCGTACAAGCCCACCGTTATCAAATGTGCCTGCGGCGCTACCTGGGAGACCAGCTCTACCAAGGACAGCATCAGCGTCGAAGTTTGCTCCAAGTGCCATCCGTACTTCACCGGCAAACAGAAGCTGGTAGACACCGGCGGACGGGTCGACAGATTCAAACGGCGTTTTGGTCTTGATAAATAACCAGCGAACAGATATAAGGCGGTGCACCGAAAACCACGGTTTTCCTGTACCGCCTTTTCTGTGCGTTCATCATAAACCGTGGAGGTCGAGCTATGGGAGATTATGTCACCGTCCGGGACTTTGCCCAGGATGAATTTGTCGTGAAGAAGTCCCGCTTCATCGGGTACTCCAAGCATGTGGAGACCGAAGCCGAGGCCATGGCCTTTGTGGCCGAGATCAGCAAAAAGCACTGGGACGCATCCCACAACGTCTACGCCTTTTCCCTGCGGGACGGCATGACCCGCCGCTACTCCGACGACGGGGAGCCCCAGGGTACCGCCGGTGTGCCGGTGCTGGACGTGATCCTCAAGGAGAACATCGTGGACGTCTGCGTGGTGGTGACCCGCTACTTCGGCGGCATCCTGCTGGGCGGCGGCGGACTGGTGCGGGCCTATTCCCAGGGCGCGCGGATCGCCCTGGCTGCGGCGGATAAGATGTATATGACCACCTGCCGCCGTCTGACCCTTTCCTTTGATTACAGCCTGTACGGTAAGATCAGCTACATCCTGCCGGATTATGGGGTGCAGCTGCGAAATTCCGACTTTACCGACGTTGTCACCCTGGACATACAGATTCGGGCGGATCAGCACGAGCCCTTCCAGAAGGCCCTGACCGAGCTGACCGGCGGTACCGTCACGGCGAAGGTGGAGGAGGAATTCTTCGGAGACATGCCCGTTCCCGGCGGGAAATAAATTTTTCCCGGGAAAAAAGGATTTTCTCATCTTTTCCGGTATAAAGTATATAGAAGGATGTTTCACGCCGTCAAAAAGGAGTGAGATCCATGGATACTGCCGGATGCAGAGCCTTTCGGGAGGAAACCGAACGGCTGCGCCTGATTCCCGAGGCGGCCCATGCGGCGGACAGCCGGGGGCGCTTCCGTCCGGAGGAGCCCTGTCCGCTGCGGACCTGCTATCAGCGGGACCGGGACCGGATTCTCCACTGCAATTCCTTCCGCCGCCTCAGGCACAAGACCCAGGTCTTTCTGGGCCCTGAAGGGGATCATTACCGCACCCGCCTGACCCACACGCTGGAGGTTTCCCAGATCGCCCGGACCCTGGCCGGCGCCCTGCGGCTCAACGAGGATCTGACCGAGGCCATCGCCCTGGGGCATGATCTGGGCCACACCCCCTTCGGCCACGCGGGGGAGCGGGCGCTGAACGAAATCTGTCCCTTTCCCTTCCGCCACCATCTGCAGAGCGTGCGGACGGCCCAGCGGCTGGAGCGGGAAGGCAAGGGGCTGAACCTCTGCTGGGAGGTCTTAAACGGCATCGCCTGCCATTCCGCCGGCAGCGAGGACGCCTGGGCCGCCACGCTGGAGGGGCGGGTGGTCCGCTGGGCGGACAAGATCGCCTACCTGAACCACGACATCGAGGACGCCATCCGGGCGGGAATCATCTCGGAGGGCGACCTTCCCTGGGAAGCGGTGTACCGGCTGGGCCGGGGAAAATCCGCCCGGATCACCGCCGTGCTCAGCTCCATCGTCCGGGAAAGCGACGGAACCGGCATCCGGATGGAGGAGGAGGTGCTGAAGGCGCACAACCTGCTGATGCGTTTTATGACTGAGTGCGTGTACACCAACCCCGAGGCCAAGGGGGAGGAGCACAAGGCCGAGGCGCTGGTGCAGGCGTTGTATCAGCACTTTCTGGAGGATCCGGCCCGGCTGCCGCCCTTTTACCGGGGACTGCTGGATGAGGTGCCGCCGGAGCGGGCGGTCTGCGATTACATCGCCGGTATGACCGACCAGTATGCCGTCGGCCTTTACCGGGAGCTGAAGCTGCCCAAATTCTGGAGCAAACCCTGAACTGCCAGTGAAAGGAGAGATGCCTGTTGGCCATACCCCAGAGCTTTCTGGACGAGCTCAAGCAGCGCAGCGACATCGAGTCGGTCGTATCCGGCTATGTGCAGCTGAAGCGGCAGGGCCGCACCAGCAAGGGGCTCTGTCCCTTCCACTCGGAGAAAACCCCCTCCATGGTGGTCTATCACGAGAATCAGTCCTTCTACTGCTTCGGCTGCGGGGCAGGAGGCGACGTCATCAGCTTTGTCATGCGGATCGAGAATCTGGGCTATGTGGAGGCGGTGAAATTCCTGGCCGAGCGGGCGGGCATGGAGCTGCCCGAGGAGGAGCGGGAGGATCCGTCCCTGCGGATCAAGCCCCTGATCTACGAAATCAACCGGCTCACTGCCCGGTTTTACCACGAACGCCTTCTGTCCCCGGAGGGAGAGCCCGGACGGGCTTACTTCGCCGGCCGGCAGCTGACTCCCAAAACCATCACCAAGTACGGCTTGGGCTATGCGCCGCCCGGTTGGGACAATCTGAGGAATTTCCTGCGGAGCAAGGGCTTCACTGATGAGCAGATGCTGCAGGCAGCAGTGGTGGTGCGGGGAAAGAATAACTCCTGCTACGACGCCTTCCGCAACCGGGTCATCTTTCCGATCATCGACCTGCGGAAGAATGTTATCGGCTTCGGCGGCCGGGTGCTGGACGATTCCAAGCCCAAGTACCTGAATTCCTCCGATACGCCGGTGTTCAAAAAGAGCCAGAACCTCTTTTCCCTGAACTTTGCCAAAAACCTCCAGGATGGCCGGCTGATCCTGGCCGAGGGGTATATGGATGTCATTGCCGTCAACCAGGCGGGCTTTGAGAATGTGGTGGCCACTTTGGGCACCTCCCTCACCGCCGAGCAGAGCCGCCTCATGGCTCAGTATGCCAAAGAGGTCATCATCGCCTACGATTCGGACGGCGCCGGACGTACCGCTACCAGCCGGGCGGTGGGGCTGCTGGAGGCGGTGGGCATCAAGACCCGCATCCTCAGCATGAAGGGAGCCAAGGATCCGGATGAATACATCAAGACCTTCGGCGCTCAGCGGTTTAAGCTGCTGCTGGAGGACGCTGGCAATGTCACCGAGTACCAGCTTTCGGTGCTGAAAGCCAAATACGATCTGGACACGCTGGATCAGCGCAGCGCCTACGCCAACGAGGCCGCCTCCTATCTGGCCACCGTTCCCAATGCCATCGAGCGGGAGCTGTACGCCGGTTCGGTGGCCCAGGACACCGGCCTGCCGCTGGGAACGGTGCTGGCGCGGATCAATGAGCTCCGCAAAAAGCGGGAGCGGGCCTCCCGCAAAAAGGAGTGGTCCGAGATCGAGCAGGGGAGGATCCCCGGTGAGGCCGCCGGTTCGCCCGGAGCCCGCCGCACCAGCGCCGCCGCCCAGGCGGAGGAGGGGATCATCGCCGGTCTGCTCCGCCATCCGGATGAGGCCGCTTCCCTGCAGGCACAGCTGTCGCCGGAGGACTTTGTCACCGATGAGGGACGGGCCGTATATGGTATAATCCTTCAGAAACTGCAGCAAAATAGCAGTGTCTCGCTGACCGATCTTTCCGGGGAGCTGACGCCGGAGCAGATGAATCTGGCCTCCCGCTGTCTGGCCCGTCAGGGAGAGGTGTCCCTGACGCCCCGGGTGCTGGCGGATTATGCCGCCGCCCTGCGGGAGCAGAAGTTCAGGGAGCAGCTGCGGACGGCCCCCAAAACCGAGGAGGATGCCATCCGGATGGCTGCGCTGCTGCAGAGCAAAAAGAAATGACGCCTTTTCCTGAGGGCGCTGCCTTCAGAAAGATAGATATGAATAAAGGAGATTTACAATGGGTGCTGACAAAAAATCAACTGCCGTAAGCGATCTGATGGAACAGGGCAAGCTGAAGGGCAAGCTGACAACCAAGGAAATCACCGACGCACTGGAGGACATGGACTTTGATGTGGAGCAGATGGACAAGCTCTACGATTCGCTGGAAAGTCTGAACATTGAGATCATCGAGGACTTCAACGCCGAGGACGACCTGGATCTGAGCCTGGACGACGACCTGACCATCGACGAGGATGACCCCATCTTCGCCGGGGAAGGCATCAGCATCGACGATCCGGTCAAGGTCTATCTGAAGGAGATTGGCCGGGTGCCCCTGCTGACCAGCGATGAGGAGGTCAGGCTGGCGGAGGATATGTCCAGCGACGATCCCGTCCGCGCCCGGGAGGCCCGCAAGCGGCTGAGCGAGGCTAACCTGCGTCTGGTGGTCAGCATCGCTAAGCGGTATGTGGGCCGGGGCATGCAGTTTCTGGATCTGATTCAGGAGGGCAATCTGGGCCTGATCAAGGCGGTGGAGAAGTTCGACTACCGCAAGGGCTACAAGTTCTCGACTTATGCGACGTGGTGGATCCGTCAGGCCATCACCCGCGCCATCGCCGATCAGGCGCGCACGATCCGCGTTCCGGTGCACATGGTCGAGACCATCAACAAGCTCATCCGCGTTTCCAGACAGCTGCTGCAGGAGAATGGCCGCGAGCCGCTGCCCGAGGAAATCGCCGAGGAAATGGGCATTCCCGAGGAGAAGGTCCGCGAGATCATCAAGATCGCGCAGGAGCCGGTATCGCTGGAAACGCCCATCGGCGAGGAGGAGGACAGCCATCTGGGCGACTTCATCCCCGACGACGACGCGCCCGCGCCCGCCGAGGCCGCCGCGTTCACGCTGCTGAAGGAGCAGCTGATGAGCGTGCTGTCCACGCTGACGCCCCGGGAGGAAATGGTGCTCAAGCTGCGCTTCGGTCTGGAGGATGGCCGTGCGCGCACGCTGGAGGAGGTCGGACGGGAGTTCAAGGTCACCCGTGAGCGCATCCGTCAGATCGAGGCAAAGGCGCTGCGCAAGCTGCGCCATCCCAGCCGCTCCAGAAAGCTGAAGGATTCGATCGACTGATGCTGCACGAGAAGGGAATCGTGCTCGATCCGCGCCTGTCGATGATCGCGGAAATGGTGGGCCGATGCGGGACATACGCCGACATCGGGTGCGATCACGGCAGGCTCGGTGCGTTTTTGCTCCAGCATGGCTGGGTGGATCGGGCGCTGCTGATGGATATATCCGGACCGTCATTGGACAAGGCGCGGGAGCTGATCCGGCTGCTCGGGCTGGAGGAGCGCGCGCAGCTGATCCTCTGCGACGGCGCGGACGGGCTGGACGAAATGGTGGACGCTGTGGTCATTGCCGGAATGGGCGGCACGACGGCGGCGGGAATCATTGAGCGCGGCAGAGAGCGGTTTGGCGACGCCAGACTGATTCTGCAGGCCAATGTGGCGCTGCCGGAGCTTCGGCTGCGGCTGAGCAGATGCGGCTATGCGCTGACGGACGAGCGGATCGTCCGGGATGGCCGGCGGCAGTATGTGCTGATGGAAGCAAGGCCGGGGCGGGCGGAATATGACGAGCGCGCGCTTTGCGTGGGCCCGGTGCTGCTGGAAAGAAAGCCCGGAGAGCTGATGGATTACGCGGCCTTCCGGCTTCGTGTCGCGCGCAAGGCGCTGGACGGCGCGCAGAAGGGCGGCGACGCGGAGACCATCGCTTCGCTGAACCGGGAGATCGGAATATGGGAGGATGTGCAGGCATGTCTGTGACGGTGGGTCGGATTCTGGAGCTGCTGGAGCAGATCGCACCGCTTGCAGCGGCTGAAGAATGGGACAATGTGGGACTGCTGGCGGGCAGTCGGGAGGCGGCGGTGGACTGCGTGCTGTGCGCGCTGGATCTGAACGAGCGCGTGCTGGACGAGGCGATTGCTCAAGGCGCGCAGCTGATTGTCACCCACCATCCGATCCTGTTCAGGGGAAGGCACAATCTCTGTGAGGACGATGCGGAAGGGCGGCTGCTGTGCAGGCTCGTTCGCTCGGACATTGCGCTGATCGCGATGCACACCAACTTTGACAACGCGCACCCCGGCGTGAACGACGCGCTGGCGGCGCGGTTGGGGCTGACGGACGTTGAACCGCTGGAGAGCGGCATGTGCGTTGGATCGGTGAAGGAAACTGCGCTGAGCGCGTTTGCGGACGCGGCCCGGCAGGCGCTGGGCGGCGCGGTGCGGATGTATGGCGATGGCTGTGCGCCCGTTCGCCGCGTGGCCGTGCTGGGCGGCGCGGGCGAGGATTTCGCAGAGATCGCGCTTCGTGCGGGCGCGGACGTCTATGTGACCGGCGAGATGGCCTATCACAAGGCATTGGCTGCCGTGGATGCGGGGCTGTGCGTGCTGGAGGCGGGACATGCCGCCACTGAAAAACCTGCGATTTCCCTGCTGGCAGGTGGTTTACAAAACGCTGCAAATGATGTACAATATAAGGTACGTATTTTATGCAGCGCGCAGGAGCCGTTTTTATAGAAATTGGAGGATGATTTGATGCGTTTGGATGTGCTGTGGCAGTTCATGCAGGTGGATATGGAAGCGGATCGCTTCGAAAACAAGATGCGGCAGTCGGAGAACCGCCAGAAGCTGATCAAGCAGCGCAGCTTTCTGATGGAGCAGCAGACCAACATGAAGAAGCTGGAGAACGACGTCGCTGTCATGCAGGATCGTCTGGAAGCGGTGCGCGACGAGGCGCAGCGCCTTGAGAAGGTGCTGTCCGGCCTGTGCGCCGAGATCGAGGCCAATCCGCCCAAGACTGTCGAGGAGGCTGACAAGCGCGCTGAGTCCGTTCAGAAGGTGGCAGACGCGCTGTCGCGCTATGAGCAGGAGCTTCAGAAGATGCGCAAGGACGCCGAGGTCAAGGATCGCCAGCAGAAGGAAATCCGCGTGCGCGCCGCCAAGACCAAGGCGAATTACGATGCGCTGAAGCAGGTCTACGACAAGGAATACAAGGCGGACACGGAGGAGCTTCAGAAGCTCCGCGCCAGAATCGACGAGGAGGCCAAGAAGGTGGAGCCGTCGCTGCTGGAGCGCTATGGCAGCATCAAGCAGCACTGCACGCCGCCGATGGCCAAGCTGGTGGAGGGCCAGTGCAGCGGATGCTTCATGTCCCTGCCCAGCGCCACGCTGCTGGAGCTGAAGAACGGCGAGCGCATCGTCGAGTGCGACAACTGCGGACGCATTATTTACATTGAGGAATAAGGGAATGTCAGTTGTGAGGATGCCAGACGGCCGCAGGCAGTCTTTGTCTGAGGAAAGTCCGAGCACCGCAGGGCAGAATGCCGGTTAACTGCCGGTGGAGGCGACTCCAAGGAAAGTGCAACAGAGATATACCGCGAATTCCCGCAAGGGAACGCAAGGGTGGAAAGGCGAGGTAAGAGCTCACCAGCGGCATGGCGACTTGTCCGCTCTGTAAACCCCA
>JAQXNQ010000038.1 GCA_029098085.1 Oscillospiraceae bacterium | reverse complement strand
CTCCACCACCCGGACGATGTCGCCGTATTTCTCGGAGAAGAGGGCCATGGCGCCCTTCTGACGGGCTTCATCGATGGGGCACTCGTAGTTCTGAACGGGCAGGCAGGCCAGAATTTCCTTATTGATCAACATTTCGATCTGCGCCATCTGCTCGGGGGAGACAGGCTCAAAGTGAGTGAAGTCGAAGCGGACGAAGTGGTCGTCCACCAGCTGACCGGCCTGATGCACATGGTCGCCCAGCACCTGGCGGAGGGCAGCCTGCAGCAAGTGCGCGCCGGTGTGGTTGCGCATGATGGTGCGGCGGCGATCCTCATCGGGAAGGGCGGAGACGGTCTCACCGTTTTCCACCGTGCCCTCATTCACAAAGCCCAGGTGCACGGTCTGGCCGGTGGGCAGCTTCTTCATGCCGGTGATCCGGATCTCGCCCTTTTCGCCCTTGATGACGCCGGTGTCGGACACCTGGCCGCCGCTTTCGGTGTAGAAGGGGGTCTGATCCAGCAGCACGATGACTTCTTCGCCCTCGGTGGCGATGTCGGAGGGCTTGCCGCTGACCAGCAGGGCGCAGATTTTCGCCTCGCAGGACAGGGTTTCGTAGCCCTTGAAGACGGTAGTCAGCTTGGGAAGCTCCAGCGATTCGCTCTCCCAGGAGGAGCCGCCCTTGCTCAGGTAGTTTTCACGGGAGCGAGTCTTCTGCTCCCGCATGAAGCTCTCAAAGCCCTCCAGGTCGATGGTGAAGCCCTTTTCGGCCACAATGTCCTGGGTCAGATCCACAGGGAATCCATAGGTGTCGTACAGCTTGAAGACTTCCTTGCCGGAAAGGGTTTTGATCTCATCGGTGGAGGCCTTGTCCATGAGCTCCATCAGCAGGTCCAGACCCTTGCCGATGGTGTTGTTGAAGGCTTCCTCCTCGTTTTTGATGACCTTTTTAATGTAGGCGGCCTTTTCAGCCAGCTCGGGGTAGGCGCAGATGTTTTCGGCCACAACGGTGTCCACAACCTGGTACAGGAAGGGCTCGTCGATGCCCAGCAGCCGTCCGTGACGAGCAGCCCGGCGCAGCAGCCGCCGCAGCACATAGCCCCGTCCCTCGTTGGAGGGGGAGACGCCGTCGGCCAGCATGAAGGTGGTGGAGCGGATGTGGTCGGTGATGACCCGCAGGGAGACGTCGGACTTGGGATTCTGCTTGTAGGTCACATGGGCGATCTCGGAGATCTTCTTCATGATGTTCTGGACGGTGTCCACCTCAAACAGGTTGTCCACCCCCTGCATCAGGCAGGCCAGACGTTCCAGACCCATGCCGGTGTCGATGTTGGGCTTGGGCATCCGCTCGTAATGGCCGTTGCCGTCGGAGTCAAACTGGGAGAAGACCAGGTTCCAGAACTCCATGAACCGGTCGCAGTCGCAGCCGGGGCCGCAGTCGGGGCTGCCGCAGCCGTACTCGGGGCCGCGGTCAAAGTAAATCTCGGAGCAGGGGCCGCAGGGGCCGGAGCCGTGCTCCCAGAAGTTGTCCTCCTTGCCCAGCCGGACGATCCGGTCGGGGGAAACGCCGATTTCTTTCGTCCAGATGTCGAAGGCCTCGTCGTCATCCAGATAGATGGTGACCCACAGGCGATCCACCGGCAGCTCCAGCACCTGGGTGATGAACTCCCAGGCCCAGGCGATGGCTTCATGCTTGAAATAGTCGCCGAAGGAGAAGTTGCCCAGCATCTCGAAGTAGGTGCCGTGGCGGGCGGTTTTGCCGATATGCTCGATATCGGGGGTGCGGATGCACTTCTGGCAGGTGGTCACCCGGGTGTTGGGCGGGGTAGCCTGGCCGAGGAAGAACTTTTTCAGGGGTGCCATGCCGGAGTTGATCAGCAGCAGGCTGTTGTCATCTTTGGGGATCAGGGGAGCGCTGGCCAGGCGGGTGTGGCCCTTGCTCTCAAAGAAGGAGAGGTAGGCTTCCCGCAGGTCGTTCAGGCCGGTCCATTTCATGGGATTCATTCCTTTCAAATTTTTAAGCAGCTGTAAAACAGAACGGAAAATAGAAAAAGGCCCCGTCCCAATGGGACGAAACCTTTTGGATTCCGTGGTACCACCCAGATTGCAGAGCCGGAGCCCTGCCGCTTTCATTCCCTTAACGCGGGAATACGGCGCGTTTTTCGCGCAGCTCTCAGACGGCCCGCGGTCTGGTTTGACAAAAGCCTTTCACCAATCCGGCTTTCTCTCTGGGAAAAACACCCACCGCTTGATCTGTTCACAGCCGATACTTTGTTCATACAAATTTATTATAGCATCGTCAAAAGGCCGTGTCAATGGAATTTCCCACCAAAGCGGGCCGCTTTTTTCCCGGCTGTGCAGTCAGATTGGACAGACTTACCGGGGAAGCTCGTCCCAGCCCAGCCTGCGGATCCGCAGACGGCAGAGGCAGTTTCCGTCCTCCGGCCCTCCGGCGCAGTAGGCCAGCAGCAGACCCTCCCGGGCGGGATGAATGGCGCAGTAGCAGAAGCCCCGGCTGTCATCCTCCTCCAGCACCATGGGTGGGGTGAAGGTTTTGCCGTTGTCGCCGGAGAGAGCCAGAACCATCGGCGTGCGTCCGCCGGTCCAGGTGCCGCCGGGCGATTCGGTTCTTCCGTTATAAATGGGGACGGGATTCCAGACGGCGCAGATCCGCCCGTCCGGCAGCCGCTTCATGGACAGAGGGGAGCAGGGGGAGGTGAAGGCGGAGGGCTGAGCCGAGGTCCAGCTGAGGCCGCCGTCCACGGAATAGCATTCGTACTGCCGTCCCAGATCGGTGCGGAACCAGCCCCAGAGCAGGCCGGGGGA
>JAQXNQ010000037.1 GCA_029098085.1 Oscillospiraceae bacterium | reverse complement strand
GCACCTCTTTGGCTCCGGCCATTTTCAGCGACTTGATGATTTTCGCGCTGGTGGTGCCCCGGACGATGGAATCGTCCACCAGAACCACCCGCTTGCCCTCCACATTGACCCGCAGGGGGTTCAGCTTGAGCCGCACGGCGGCGTCCCGCTGGGCCTGGGAGGGGAAGATGAAGCTGCGGCCGATGTAGCGGTTCTTGACAAAGCCGTGCCGGTAGGGCAGACCGCTCTCCTGGGCGTAGCCGATGGCGGCCTCCAGACCGCTGTCCGGTACGCCGCAGACCACATCGGCGTCCACCGGGTATTCCCGGGCCAGCATCCGGCCCATCTGCACCCGGGCGTCATAGACGCAGAGATTGTCCAGCACCGAATCGGTGCGGGCGAAGTAGACATACTCAAAGATGCACATGCCCTTCTTTTCATCGGGGAGCACCATGCTGCTGTGAATGCTGCCGTCCTTCTCCACCACCACCAGCTCGCCGGGGCGGATGTCCCGCAGGAAGGTGAACCCGGCGCTGTCCAGGGCGCAGCTCTCCGACGCGATGGCGATGCCGGCGCTGCTCTGGCCGATGCAGAGGGGCCGGAAGCCCGCTCCGTCCCGGAAGGCGATGAGCTTATCCTTGCTGGACAGCACGAGCAGCGAGAAGGCGCCCTTCAGCTGGCGGGCGGCGTCGGCCACCGCTTCCTCGATGCTCTCGCCCCGCAGGGCCTCCCAGGCGATCAGGGAGGAGATGACCTCCGAGTCGTTGGTGGCGGCAAAGTTGCAGCCCACCGACTCCAGCTTTTCCTTGATCTCAGCGGCGTTGACGATGTTGCCGTTGTGGGCGGTGGCGATCCGGCCCTTCAGGTATTCGGTGATCATGGGCTGGGTGTTGTCCCGGTTGTTGGTACCGGTGGTGGAGTAGCGGACATGGCCGATGGCCATGTGGGCCTGGGGGAGCATTTTCATCACGTTGGGGGTAAAGACCTCGCTGACCAGCCCCACATCCTTGTGGTAGAGCAGCGAGCTGTTTTTCAGCACCGCAATGCCGGCGCCCTCCTGTCCCCGGTGCTGCAGGGCCAGCAGGGCGTTGTAGGTCAGGCCCGCCGCCTCGTCGGAGGTGGTGAGGATGCCGAAGATTCCGCATTCCTCATGGGGCTTGCCGTCCGTGGTAAAATTCATCCGTCCCTCGTTTTGCATGAAGATCTGTCCTTTCCGGGAATACCCGTTCTCTGTCTGTCGGACGCGCGGCCCTCATTCCTCGTAGGTGTCCAGAATGCTCTGGGCGATTTCCCTTCGGGAGAGCCGCCGGTCCATCGCCTGTTTTTCTATATAGCGATGAGCCTGTGCCTCGGTGAGATTCTGATGCTGGATCAGCAGGCACTTGGCCCGGTCCACCATCCGGATCTCCTCGATTTTGTGTTTGAGCTTGACATTTTCGTTTTTCAGACCCTGCAGCCGCCGCCGGGCCGCGCCCACCAGCTTGACCGATTGGAAAAACATCTGCCGGTTGATGGGCTTTTCCACCACGAAGACACCGGCGTCCTCCACCTTCTGGGAGATTTCGTCGGCCATCTCGGCCTTGACCACCAGAATCACGCCTGCGCCGCTGCTTTCGGCGGCCATGACGGCGAAGTCGTGGCCGAATTCATCGGGCAGGGGGGTGTTGATGATGATCAGGTCGAAGCCGCTTTCCAGCAGCAGACGGCGGGCGTCGCTGCAGCTGGTTACCGACGCGGAGGAGCAAAGGCCGCTGAGCCGGGCCAGCTCCAGCAGAACCTGACGGGCCTTGTCGCCTGCGGAGACAATCAGGACGCTTTCCATACTGCTTCATCCTTTCCTGGGAGGTCTTTGGGCAAAGCCTTGTCGGAAAGGCGGTCAGTAGAAGGGAAAGTAGCATTCCTTTTCAAAGGCGTCCCCGCTCATCTCCCGGGCGACGCACTCCTGCCGCTTGATGGAGAAGTACTGGCCGGTCAGAAGCCCGGGCAGCACGGTGTGCACCAGGTCGCTGCCCTCGGCGATCTGCAAAGCCTCATCCAGGGTTTCGGGCAGCCGCTCGGCCCCGTCGGGCATCTGGCTGCGGGTCACATCCATCGTGCAGGGGGGACGGAGCACCGCGCCGCTGCGGATGCCGCTGAGGCCTGCCTCGATCAGCAGGGCGAAGGCCAGATAGGGGTTGCAGCAGGGATCGGGGGAGCGCAGCTCGATGCGGGCGTGTTCCCCTCCGGCGGCGGGTACCCGCACCAGATGGAACCGGTTCTTGCGGGACCAGGTCACATAGCGGGGGGCCTCAAAGCTGCCGAACCGGCTGTAGGAGTTGGTCAGGGGATTGAGGAAGGCCGTGATCTCCCGCACCCGGGAGAGGATGCCCTCCATGAACTTTTCGGCCTCCTCCGAGTGGGCAGTGCCGTCGGTGCGGAAGATGTTTTTGCCGTTTTTGGAGAGGGAGAGGTTGATGTGCATGCCGCTGCCGCTCTTGTCGGGGAAGGGCTTGGGCATGAAGGTGGCGTAGAGGCCGTTGCGGGCGGCGATGGCCTTGACCACCCCCCGGAAGGCCAGCAGGTTGTCGGCGGCCTCCAGGGCGTTGGAGAACCGGAAGTCGATCTCGTTCTGACCGGGACCCTGCTCGTGGTGGGAGGTCTCGGGCTGCAGCCCCATCTCCTCGAGGGTCAGGCAGATCTCCCGGCGGACGTTCTCGCCCTTGTCCAGCGGCGCCAGATCCCCGTACCCGGCCCGGTCGTGGGGGATCATGGTGGGCTCGCCCATCTCATCGGTCTGCAGCAGATAGAACTCGCACTCGGTGCCGAACCGGCAGGTGTAGCCCAGCTGAGCGGCATGCTCTACCGCCTTTTTCAGGATGCTGCGGCTGCAGGCCTCGTAAGGGGTGCCGTCCGCCCGGCGGATGTCGCAGAAAAAGCGCATGACTCGCCCCTGAGAGGGCCGCCAGGGCAGGATGGCCAGGGTGCCGGGGTCGGGAACCAGAAACAGGTCGTCCGGTTCGTCCTGCAGCCCCTTAACCGCCGAGGAATCGAAGGAGATCCCCGTTTCAAAGGCGCGGCCCAGCTCGCCCGGCAGGATTGAGATGTTCTTCTGGACGCCGAAGATGTCGCAGAAGGCCAGGCGGATGAATTTGACGTCATTTTCCTCGATGAAGGAAATGATCTCGGACATGGTGCAGTCCATGTGCTGCCTCCTTTCGGAATGACAAATGCTGTCATCCTTCATACTTCAGAAAGCCCGAAAAACCGTGGCGGCTCTCCGGGCAGGTGGTCGGTGCTTCCCCTTTTTGTCAAGGGGGCTCAGACTGAAAAATTTGATCCGGATGACGGCTGCGAAAAATGTCCCGGAAACCGGTTGACATTTCGTCCGGAATGTGATATTATATACAAACAACCCCAATATTTTGTATTTGCACGCTTATTTTTGCGAAGGTCATGACTCCAACAGGAGGAGTCTGCCCATTTGCAGGAATGAGCGCTTTTTTGCTGCGCTTCTGCAGGTCAGGCAATTGCTTGACCGGGGCCGTTTACACCCTTGACCGTACAAAGCTGTACAGGAGGAAGCAATATGGCAAACTATTATTCGGATCCCACCGCAAACGCAGCCATCAGCGCGGTGGAAAAGGAAATGAAGCGGATGCGGAAAAGAGCAGAGCGGCTCGGGACGCTGTACCGGAGCGGCCGGCTGACGCCCGGGGAGCTCAGGAAGGCCGGCCGGGAATTCAAGGGCATCTACTGGCATCTGCTGGAAGAAGCGCTTTCTCCTGAAGGGGAAAGTTGAGCCTCTTCAGGCAGCATGTCTGGCAGCCTGCACATGCGTGCAGGCTGCTTTTCCGTTACAGGGCGCGGCTTATTCCCACTCAATGGTGCCCACGGGCTTGGGAGTGAGATCATACAGGACGCGGTTGACGCCGGGCACCTCATGGGTGATGCGGTCGGTGATCTTTTCCAGCAGCGCCCAGTCGACCCGCTCGATGGTGGCGGTCATGGCGTCGACGGTGTTGACGGCGCGGATGATGACCGGGTACTCAAAGCAGCGGGCGTTGTCCCGGACGCCCACCGACTGGAAGTCGGGGATGACGGTGAAGTACTGCCAGACCTTGCCCATGAGACCGGCGGCAGCGAACTCCTCCCGCAGGATGGCATCGGATTCCCGCAGAGCCTCCAGACGCTCCCGGGTGATGGCGCCCAGGCAGCGGACACCCAGACCGGGGCCGGGGAAGGGCTGCCGGTAGACCATGCCCTCGGGCAGGCCCAGGGCAACGCCGCAGGCACGGACCTCGTCCTTGAACAGCATCTTCAGGGGTTCCACCAGCTCAAACTGCATATCCTCCGGCAGACCGCCCACGTTGTGGTGGCTCTTGACCATCTTGGCGGTCTTGGTGCCGGATTCCACGATGTCGGGGTAGATGGTGCCCTGACCCAGGAACTCCACGCCGCTGAGCTTTCTGGCCTCCTCCTCGAAGACCCGGATGAACTCGGCGCCGATGATCTTGCGCTTCTTCTCGGGGTCGGCCACACCGGCCAGCTTCCCAAGGAACCGCTCAGAGGCGTCCACATAGACCAGGTTTGCGCCCATCTGCTTCTGGAAGACCTCGACCACCTGTTCCGGCTCGCCCTTGCGGAGCAGACCGTGGTTGACGTGGACGCAGGTCAGCTGGCTGCCGATGGCCTTGATCAGCAGCGCGGCCACCACCGACGAGTCGACGCCGCCGGACAGAGCCAGCAGCACCTTTTTGTCGCCCACCTGACGGCGGATCAGCTCCACCTGATCGGCGATGAAGTTTTCCATGTTCCAGTTGGCCTCGGCGCGGCAGGTATCAAAGACGAATTTGCTGAGCACTGCCTTGCGCTCCGCTTCATCCTCGGGCCAGGCGGGGAGATCCTGAGGGGTCTTTCCGCAGTGATCCACGGTGAAGAGGGGCAGGCCGCTTTCGTAGACGGCGGAGCTGGCGTCGATGGAGACGCCGTCCACCACCCGGTTGGGGCCGCCATTCAGAATGATGCCCTTGACGCCGGGCAGCGCCGCCAGCTCATCGGCGGTGATGTCGAAGTTGTGGATTTCGGTGTAGACACCCAGTGCGCGGATGTCCCGGGCGATCAGGGTATTCTGTTCGCTTCCCAGGTCGAGGATGACAATCATGTCCTGCTGCATATGCTTTCTCCTTTTCATACGGCTGCGGAAGATCCGCATGGCTGATGTTGATGGGGACAGCAGAGCCGTCCGGTCAATCCCGGTTCCTTTTTAACTCTACGCGTGGAATGCCTGTGCCGCGGCCGTCTCTCTTTTGCAGCCTGTCAGCAGTGTATAACCAGAGGGGATTACTCCCACTCGATGGTTGCCGGGGGTTTGGAGGTGATGTCGTAGACGATGCGGTTGATTCCCTTGACCTCGTTGACGATCCTGCCGGAGATGGTCTGCAGCAGGTCGTAGGGGATCCGGGCCCAGTCGGCGGTCATGAAGTCGGTGGTGGTGACGCCCCGCAGTGCCAGGGTGTAGTCATAGGTGCGGCCGTCGCCCATGACGCCCACCGAGCGGGCGTTGGTCAGAACGGCGAAATACTGGCTGAGGTTTTTGTCCTCACCGGCCCGGGCGATTTCCTCCCGGAAGATATAGTCCGCTTCCCGCAGGGTGTCGGCCTTTTCCTTGGTGACAGCGCCCAGAATGCGGATCGCGAGACCGGGGCCGGGGAAGGGCTGGCGCATGACCAGCTGCTCCGACAGACCCAGCTCTCTGCCCAGGGCCCGCACCTCGTCCTTGAACAGCAGGGACAGGGGCTCCAGCACGCCCTTGAACCGGGCGACCACCTCGGGGGGCAGCAGACGGTTGTGATGGCTCTTGATGACGTCGGCGTCGCCCTCGCCGGACTCGATGACGTCAGGGTAGATGGTGCCCTGGGCAAGGAAGTCGCGGTTTGTGATGCCGAAGCGCTCGGCCTCGTCCCGGAAGACATAGCCGAACTCGGCGCCGATGATCCGCCGCTTCTCCTGGGGATCCTCCACGCCGCTGAGCTTACTGAGGAACCGCTCCTCGGCATCCACCCGGACGAAGTTCACGTCCCATTTGCGGAAGGCCTCTTCCACCTCGTCGCCCTCATTCTTGCGCATCAGGCCGTGATCCACAAAGACGCAGGTCAGCCGGTGGCCGATGGCCTCGGCCAGCAGCGCCGCCAGCACCGACGAATCCACGCCGCCGGACAGAGCCAGCAGCACCCGGCCCTCCTCGCCGATCTCCTCCCGGAGAGAGGCAATGGCGGATTTGCAGAAGTCCTCCATCCGCCAGCTGCCGGTGCAGCCGCAGACCTCATAGAGGAAGTTGCGGATCATGGCGGTGCCGTTTTCGGTGTGGTTGACCTCGGGGTGGAACTGAACGCCGTAGAAGCCCCGCTCCTCGTCGCAGATGGCCACATTGGGGCAGGCGTCGGAATGGGCGGCCAGCCGGAAGCTGTCCGGCACCTTTTCCATATAATCGCCGTGGCTCATCCAGGTGACGCCCTTTTCGGGCAGGCCCCGGAAGAGGCGGCAGCCGGTGTCAAAATAGGTCTCGGTCTTGCCGTATTCCCGGGCGGAATCGTCCTGGGCCGCCGTGACCCTGCCGCCCAGGTTGTGGGCCAGCAGCTGGCAGCCGTAGCAGATGCCGAGAATCGGGATGCCCAGGGAGAAGACCGCAGGATCCACCTGCGGGGAGGCGGGGTCATACACGCTGCCGGGGCCGCCGGTGAAGATGATGCCCTTGGGGGGCTCGGCGGTCAGCGCGGCCATGGCCTTCTGATAGGGAACAACCTCGCAGTAGACATTGCACTCCCGCACCCGCCGGGCGATCAGCTGGTTATACTGCCCGCCGAAATCCAAAACGACAATTTTTTCTCTCTCCATACAAACCCTTCGCCCCGTTGGGGGCGCCTTCCTTTCCTTTGCTTAGTGGACGGGAAAAAGAGAGTCAGTTGGCTGTATACAGACGCTTGTAGGGGCTGCTGGTGTTGGGGGTCAGGACGATGAAGTCCCGGCTCAGCAGTTGGTCACAATCCCCGCCGAAGGCGTCGCAGTAGGCCTGCACATGGGGCCGGATCAGCTCCAGATCCTCCGCCGCGGCGGGGCTGGCGCAGACCTGCGGGGGCAGATCGGCCGGGGCCTCTTTGCAGCAGAGGAAGATCTTTCCGCCGTGCATGCCGGTGCCGCAGAAGTAGCCCACCGGGGCCTTGTCGCCGCCGCCGATGTTCAGCACGATGATCAGGCCGCCCGCCTGGTACTCGCCCAGAAAGCTGCCTGCCCGGCCGCCCATGACCAGCACCGGCACCTTGTCCTTATAGGCCTTCATGTGGATGCCGGCCCGGTAGCCGGTGTCCTTCTGCACCAGAATCCGTCCGCCCCGCATGGCGTAGCCGGTGGCGTCGCCCGCCGAGCCGTGGATGATGATGCTGCCCTCGTTCATGGTGTCGCCGGTGGCGTCCTGGGCGTTGCCCATGACGGTGATGGTGCTGCCGTCCATATAGGCGCCCAGGGCGTTGCCGGGGGTGCCGTGGATCAGGATCTGCCGGTCGGAAAGACCCGCGCCGATATAGCGCTGTCCCATACAGTGATCAATGACGATCTCTTTTTCACTTGCTTCTCTTATTGTAGCATTTAATGCCTGAAAATCCAAGGACTCCGCGTTAATATTCATCGTTTCATTCACGCCTTTCGCTAATCTTGCCGTCTATTTTGGTGAGACTGCCATACGCCGGAGCCCTTAGTGGCTGCGGCTCAGCATCTTCTCCCGGTCGGCCCGGGAGAAAGCCATCAGCTGGGGCTTTTCCCGGATCAGGTCGAAGTCCAGCTCATCGAGGGGGCGCTGATCCCGGATCAGGGCGGTGTAGATGCCCGCCCGGGCCACGTTGCCCAGCAGGATGAAGCCCTTGAGCAGACCGTCCTTCACCACCAGCTTTTTGTACCAGCCCTCGCCCGAGCTGACGAAGGCCTCGCCGTCGCAGCTGCCCGCCGTGAGCATATGCAGCCCGAAGAAGCCGATGGCGTTCATGGGAATGGCGTGAAGATAATGCTTTTCGCCGCCCGCCATATTGACGCCGGCGCATTCGCCCTGCATGTAGGCGTTGGGCAGCAGAGCCAGAATCCGGTTCTGTCCGGCGGTGATGTCGAAGGACTCGGAGCAGTCCCCTCCGGCGTAGATGTCGGTGAGGGTGGTGCGGCAGAGGTCGTCGGTGACGATGCCCCGGTGCACCTCGCCTCCGGCGGCGGAGACAAGACCCGTGTTGGGCCGGACGCCGACGCAGACCGCCAGCAGGTCAAAGGGCACCTCGGTGCCGCTCTCCAGCACGGCGGAGGAGGCGGTGAACCGCGCGGCCTTGTCGCCCAGAATGAAGCGGATGCCGCGGGCCTCCAGATGGCTCTGCACCATGGCGGCGGCTTCCTTGTCCAGAATGCTGGGCAGCACCCGGTC
>JAQXNQ010000036.1 GCA_029098085.1 Oscillospiraceae bacterium | reverse complement strand
TCTCATTGTCCGGCCGGAACAGCTGCTGTATCTGGGCGACCACCGGGACGAATACCGGATCCCCGGCTTTTTCGACCGGGAGATCGCCCGGGTGTACATCTACGAGGATGCCGCGCCCCGCTTTGCTCCCGGCGAAGAGGTGGAGCAGATGGTGCGGATCCGGCTGACGGATTACTGTCGCCAGGAGGAGCAGGGGGGCGCTGTGTCCGCCGTGACGGCGGCGGGAGAAACCATTACGATTCCGGCGGACGGCTGGTGCAAGCATCCCGGCGAGTTCCGGGCGCTGGTGCTGCCCTGGCTGAATGCCCAAAACTGAGGAAGGGAAGATTCCTGTGCTGAGCAATCTGACTTTGAAAAAGGACATCCGTACCTTCTCGGTTTCCCCCGAGAATCTCACAGGCGAAAAGGGAATGGGCGGCATGGCCGTGGAGGGCAGCGCCTCTGCGGCGGCGCGGGAGCTGGGGCAGGGCTGGAAGGTCAACCCCTATCTGGTGTCCCAGCCCGGTGAAACCACTGTCCTGGCCGACATCAAGGGGCAGGGCGCCATCAAGCACTTCTGGATCACTGACAGCGCCAGAGCGGGACGGCTGCTGATCCTGCGCATCTATTTTGACGGACAGGAGCGCCCTTCGGTGGAAGTGCCTCTTTCGGATTTTTTCGCCAACGCGGATTATCTGGAGTACCGCCAGCTGAGCAGCCTTGCCATCTGCGTCAACCCCGCCCGGGGCCTGAACTGCTATTTTGAGATGCCCTATTTCAAATCCTTCCGGGTGGAGATTGAAAACCGGGGGACGGCTCCCTGCAACATCTACTACCAGATTGACTGCGAGGAAAAGCAGCTGCCGCCCGAGTCCCTTTATTTCCACGCCCAGTTCCGGAGGGTGAATCCGCTGCCCTATAAAGAACCCTACACCATTCTGGATGGCATCCGGGGCAGCGGCCACTATGTGGGCACCTATCTCCACTGGGGCGTCAAGTCCAACGGCTGGTGGGGCGAGGGAGAGATCAAATTCTACCTGGACGGCGACACCGACTTTCCCAGCATCTGCGGCACCGGTACCGAGGACTATTTCTGCGGCGCCTACAATTTTGACGTGGGCGGACAGTATGTGGAGTTCTGCACCCCTTATTCCGGTATGTACAAGGTGCGTCACACCGACAGTACCTATCACGCCCAGCGGTATTTCAACCTCTACCGCTGGCATATCACCGACCCCATCTATTTCAAAAGCGATCTCCGGGTGACGATTCAGGCCCTGGGCTGGCGGAGCGAAGGACGGTATCTGCCGCTGCAGGACGACATTTCGTCGGTGGCTTACTGGTATTCCGGCTGTCTGGAGGACGTCTACCCGCCTCTGCCGGACGCCAACGGGCTGGAGATTATCTGAAAAGAGGGCGGAAGCGTGACCCAAAGCAAAAGCAGTTTCAGGCACAGAACGGCCCGAAACTGCTTTTTTCTGCTCGCTTACTGAAGGACAATCTGTCCGTCGACAGGCTGAATCAGAAGCGTATTCTTTTCTTTGTTCTGGAGAACGCCCTGTACAATCGTCACCTCGTCCTTTGCGATCAGCTGTACAGGGACGCTTGCCTCTATCCTGACCGGCTTGGTCAGCGGTGTCTGCAAAATCAGCGTATCAAACTGAACAGCGTGGGAAGTGAAAACTCCGTTTTTCCATACGCCGTTTACAGCGATTCCCTTTTCGGCGGACAGACCGCTGATGTGGCTGAAGAACTGTCCCGCGCGGATCAGGAAGTAATTGCCGCTGGCCGAATAGGTTTTTGCCACATAACGCATGCCCAGATGGGTGCTGGTGGGGCGCATATCGGCGAAATCTCCGCCCTTGTAGCCGTCCTCCAGGTAGAAGCCGTGTCCATGGGGCGTTCCGGGAATCATGTCGGGCGTAAAGCTGCTCGGCATGCCGCCGCAGTCGTCGACCCGGCGGATATTGCAGAGGAAGCCGTTGTACGCTTCGGCCAGCAGATCAAAATCCTCCGTGATTACGGCCTGCAGGAGCTTGGCCTCGGCCATCCAGATTGTCCAGCCGTGTCCGGCATTGATCGAGGGGCCCCAGTCGCGCGATTCGTACTGTGTTTCCCAGAACCGGATGCTGGAGCCGTTCATGCGGCAGTCAGGGGCGGTCATTTCCAGCATGCTGTGGGCATCCAGGATCTTTTCGGCCACTTCCAGATAGGCCGCTTTGGGCTGCAGGTGCAGATACGCTCTGAAAAGAGAGACAGCGATGCACGCCATGGAGCCGTCTTCCGTGCAGGGCTCTCCCTCTGTCGGGAATCCAAAGCCGCGGTCACAGATATAATCTGCCAGCCGGAGCGCCGCCTGCCGGATTGTTTCGGCGGCGGCAGCATGACCGCCCGACTTCAGAACCTCCATCGCGCGGATCAGACCGGTGATGGGAGTGTGCACGGTGCAGTAATCTACCTGAATGCCGTCGGCGGAGTTCTGGCAGATCACGCATCCGTCCCCGCGCATATGATCGTGGATAAAATGCAGGGCCAGCCCTTCGAGATCTTCCAGAATCCGGGCGTCTCCGGTCAGATCATAGTAATCCGCAAACTGTTCCAGCAAAAACACCTCTTGCTGCGGATAGTTGAATTCCCGGTACAGATGATAGGGGGTAAAATCTCTCCCCTGGAAGGAGGTCGGCTCTTTGATGACAGTGCCCGGATATGCCGGAACTGCCTTGTCACGGTTCAGGGCCCAGCCGTTGATGTACCGGTCGATGGAATCCATCAAAACAGGATCCTTGCCGAAAAGCTGACACCCTCTGATCATCGCCCACGCGCAGAAGCCTCCGAATTCGCCGGTGCGGCAGGAAACCGGCTTGAAGGGATCTCCGAAGGCAACGCCCTCAAAGGTGAACCCGTCCTTCGGAGAAAGGGTGTCCTTCCAGATTACCCGGGAGAAGGCGCCGCAGGGGTGCTGGAAATGGCTGGCGTAAAAATGATTGACGGTGCTGTACAGGGCTTCCCATTCCTTTTGGCAGAGTACGGACGACAGGTGCACACGGCCTTTGGAGCCGATCGTTTTCACTTTGTATTCGCCGGTCTGAGTCAGCACAATGCGGCTTCCGTCAAGGAGCTTTTCGGTACCGTCAGGCTGGATCGCCGTGCACTGAGCGGGTGCGCCGTAGAATCGGAAGGGAATCTCCGATTCCGGGAAGCCGCCCGCAATTTCAGGCATGGCAATGGAGATGTCCAGAATGTCGCTGATCCGCTGAAAGGCCTGCTCCGGAGAATCACAGAAAGCCATCTGAATGTGCAGCTCACTCACCGCTTTCAGGGGCGGGCGTTCATCGCAGATCACATCGTCCGCCTGAGAAAGAATCTGAAAGCCGGTCATGCGATGCCCTTCATAGCTGTATTTGATGCGCCATGCGGCAAAATCACTGCATACACACAAAGCCAGGCAGCGCTTGCTGGAGGTCGAGAAAATGAAATAGGCATAGCTGCAGTCGGGCGAGGTGTAAATGGTTGTGGGCATGCACTGCTCCTGCCAGGGGGTGCCGTTGACCAGATCCAGCAGGTTCAGATCCAGATTGACACCCATGCGGGGGCCGCAGTCCGGGACGGTTTTATAGCTCAGCGCAAGTCCGTCCGGCAGGATGCTCCAGACGAGACGGGTTCCGCCGGAAGCAGAGACAAAACAGATTTCGTTTTCGCTTTCATATTCTGCCGTGCAGGGGAGCAGACGCTCTGTTTCCTGGGTTCCGTTGATGAACGGTTCACCAAAGCTGAGCGATTCTCCGCCGGTCCAGTCGCAGTCGGCGTGTTCCAGATCCCGCAGGGAGGAAATCCGTCCGGTCTGCTCAAAGGTGACTCTGCATCTGCCGCTCTGAAAGGTATACATGTTTTTCGCCTCCAATAATCGTATATCGGTATGGGCGTGCGCCCATGACGAGTTCAGTATAGCATCCTGCAGAGGGAAAATCAAGGCTGCGGTTAAAAGCTCCGTGAGAACAAAGCAGCCCCGCCTTTGGGATAGGGCGGGGCTGCTTACGGGATATTTGGGGTACAGGTGGTCTGCTTACGCTTTGTGCTCCTCCAGCCAGCGCAGGGCCGTGTAGGCGTAGACTGCGCTGCCGCCGGGCAGGGCGCTTTCGTCAAACTGCACCATGGGATGGTGCTGGGGATAGCGGTAGCCATTTTCCGGCTGACCGGCGGCCAGCGCCAGCATGATGGACGGCACCTGCTGGCTCACATAGGCAAAGTCCTCCGAACCGGCGGATTTGGAGGAGCTGCCGCCGCCTGCGCTGAGGGCTGCGGCAGAGAAGGCTCTTTCCTTCCCCAGCAGCTCGGTGACATACCGCTCGGCGCAGCCGGAAAGCTCTTTGTTGTTGAGCAGGGTGGGGCAGCCGCTGCCGAAGGTGACCGATGCCTCGGCCCGGAAGGCTTTGGCGATGCCTTCGGCGATGTCGGTCATCCGCTGGCGGATCAGGGTGCGGGTCTCCTCGTCAAAGGTGCGGAGGCTGCCGCCCATGGTCACCGTGTCGGGGATCACGTTGGCGGCGGTGCCGGCCTGCATGGTGCCGATGGTCAGCACCGCCCGGTCATCCATGGCCAGCTCCCGGGCCTGAATCTCCTGCAGGGCGATGAGGATATGGGCGGCAGCGGTGAGCGGGTCGATGCCGGTGTTGGGCATGGAGCCGTGGCAGCCCTTGCCCTGCACCTTGATCTCAAAGTAGTCCGCCGCCGGGGCGCTGACGCCGGGAGCCGACACAATCACCGACCCGGCGGGGAAGGGAACCCCCGCCATGACGTGGATCATCAGGGCCGCGTCCACCTTCGGGTTCTCCAGCAGTCCGTTTTGGATCATGTCATCCGAGCCTTCAAAGATCTCCTCCGCCGGCTGGAACATCAGCTTGACCGTGCCCTCGATCTCGTCTTCGTGGGCCTTGAGCAGCCGGGCAGCGCCCAGCAGCATGGCGGTGTGCATATCATGGCCGCAGGCGTGCATCCTGCCGTTTTGGCAGGCGAAGGGAAGACCGGTTTCCTCCCGGATGGGCAGGCCGTCCATGTCCGCCCGCAGCAGGAAAACCTTTCCCGGCTTTTTGCCTCCGGCAAGAGCGACAATGCCCGCCCTGCCGCAGTCCATGGGCTCGTAGCCCATTTCCGTCAGCT
>JAQXNQ010000035.1 GCA_029098085.1 Oscillospiraceae bacterium | reverse complement strand
CCCTCTGCGTTGTCAATCACTTCTCCCACAACGGCGGTATGCTCCATGAGGAGCTGTGCGAAAAGCTGGAGCCGCTGGGCTTCACGGTCTCCTATGACGGAATGAAAATCGAGCTGTAAAAAGGAAAGGTACATGAATTTTTACCACGGCTCCCCCGTCCCGGGGCTGCAGCTGCTGCAGCCCGCCGTCAGTCGTCTTTCCACTGGAGAATGTGCCGTCTGTATGAGCAGCCTTCCCGCCATGGCGCTGCTGTACGGCATCCGGCACTTTGAGTACACCTACGGCTACCGCTGGAAGAACGGAAAACCACAGGCTCTGCAGTACATCGAATACTTCCCCGGCGCTCTGCGGGAGCTGTACGGTCAGAAGGAGGGTTGGCTCTACCTCTGCGAGGACGGCGACTACCGCCCCGGACGTATTCCCAACGAATATCTGAGCACGCAGCCCGTGCCGGTGCGGCAGTGCACCCGCATCCCCGATCTGTACGAGGAGCTCCGCGCCCGGGAGCGGGCGGGCGAACTGGAGATTCTCCCCTTTGAAGCCCTGTCCCCCGCCCTGAAGGAGCACATTCAGCAGGGCGCTGCGGAGATCATTGCGGAATAAGGACTGCTGACCGCGGATACTCCCTTTTCCCGGTATATGCGGGAAAAATACCCTGAGGGCTGGCGCCTGGCGGAGCAGAGTCAAAACCGATAAAACAAACCCGGAAAGCCTTCCTGACTTTCCGGGTTTTTCATGCTCACATACAGGCCAGCAGCCGTTTTTTGGATTCCAGCAGACTCTCCGGTGTACCGAACCGAAGCTCCATCATGTAAAGGCCGTCATAGCCGATCTGCCGCAGAGCCTCACAGAAGCTGCGGTAATCGATGTTCCCTTCGCCGATGGGCAGGTGGGCATCCCGGTCGCCGAAATTATCGTGCAGATGCAGGTGATGCAGTCGGCTGCCGCAGGTCAGCACCTCGGAAGGAATATCGCAGCCGTTGCGGTGACTGTGGCCGATGTCAAAGACGATGTCCAGATTCTCCCGGTCGATGTTCTCCACGAATCTGACCACCGACTCGCAGCTGATGGTCAGGTTGATGTCATTGAGGTTTTCGGTGTAAACGGTGATGCCGTATTCCCGGGCAATATCGCAGCAGGTGCGAAACAGCTGCACCGACAGCTGCCAGGCCCGGTCAAAGGAATCCTCCGCCCGGACCGAGCTGTGGGGCACCAGCGGCACATGCAGGGAATTCTTCACTCTGCCGCTGTGCATGACGATTTCATGGCCGCCCAGCTGCCGGGTATAGGCGCAGCAGTTGCGGAATTCGTGGAGGATGGCGCTGCGCAGCACACTGTTTTCCTCCGAGGTGTTGAAGGAAGAGATGTGCACCACCACCTGCGGCTGATAAGCAGCCACGATCCGGCGGATGGCGTCGTTATAGGCGTGAGTATCCACATCCTGCATGTTCTCGTAATAGGTGACCTCGATCGCCTCAAATTCACCGGTGCCCAGAAGCTTCTCACCCATGGTCAGGATGTCCTCCGGTGTGTGGCGGAAATTGATGTTGAAGCCAAAACGCGGCATCTGAAACGCTCCTCTCCTGCGGCAATGCTCCGTCAAAAAGCAAAAGCGCCCGAACGAGTCAGGAAGCGACAGAGTTCGGGCGTCCATGCTGCAGCGGTCTGCCTTTCTTTCCGAAAGCACAGGCCGCTGCCGGTTTTCTGCTTGACTGCTTATTCAGACAGATAATGCTTCACCATGGCCTGCAGCAGCTCATCCCGGTCGATGTTCCGGATCAGGCTGCGGGCGTTCTTGTGGGTCGTAATATAAGTCGGATCCTCCGAAAGGATGTACCCCACGATCTGGCTGACGGGGTTGTACCCCTTCTCTTTCAGTGCGTCGTAAACTTCCGAAAGGATGCGCCGCATCTGCACTTCTTTATCGTCCGCCACGGGAAATGTCACAGTCTTATCATACATGGTTCATTCATCCCCTTTCCAGAATCTCCGCAGGCACACCGCCTGCTGGGGACTGCCGCCAGACAGGCCCCAGGTTTTGAAACCACTTAAGGATATTATACAGCAAACTGTCCAAGGATACAAGGGTACAAGCAACAAAATCCATGTTAATTTTCTGTGTGGCCCGCTGCGGTTTGCTCCGGAGGGGAAATCCCTCCGGAGACTCCGAAACGGCTTACTGCCGCAGGGTCACGCCGATCTTCTCCAGCGCCTTCATGACCTTGGCCACGGCATTGTCGCATTCCTCCACGGTCAGGGTCCGGTCGGAGGCGCGGAGGGTGATGGAATAGGCCACGCTCTTCTTGCCCTCGGGAACCTGCTTGCCCTGATAGACGTCGAACAGCTCAACCTTTTCCAGCACACTGGGAATGGCGGAAGAGATGGCCTTTTCAATCTCCGCCACCGGCAGCTCCGCATCGGCCAGCAGAGCCAGGTCGCGCACCGAAGCGGGATGCTTGGGCAGGGGCTGGTAGATGGTCTTCATCTGTTCTACGGCAGCGTAAACGGGACGCAGCCGCAGCTCCGCCACATAGGCCCGGCCATCCAGGCCGAAGCCCTCCGCCGTCAGGGGATGCACCTCGCCCAGCACGGCGATCTGCTCGCCCGCGTCGGTGACCACGGCGGCCTGACGGCCGGGATGGAGCCAGGGCTCCGACGAACGGGTGAAGGAGGCCTTGACGCCGAACCGGCTCAGGATGGACTCCACAATGCCCTTGAGGGTGAAGAAATCCTCGCTTTCGCCGTACAGGCCCAGGGACAGGGCGGGCACCTCATCGGGCTGCTCGGTCAGGGGCAGAGATTTCGGCAGGAACAGCTTGCCCACCTCGAAGAACCGGGCAGCCGGAATCTTGCGGGAGGCGTTGGTGGCCAGCACAGTCAGCATGCTGGTGATCAGCTGGGTGCGCATGACGGCGTACTCCTCGCCCAGAGGATTGAGCAGCGCCACCGTCTGACGGCGCCAGTCGTCCTCCGGCAGGCTCAGCTGATCGGGCGCTTTGGCGCTGATGAAGGAATAGGTGGAGATTTCCCGCATACCCTGGGCGCAGAGCAGCTTCTTCAGGGTGTCTCCATGGACACGCTCGGGCAGCTTGCGGCCCCGGATGACGGTGCCGGTCATGGGGGTGGAGACGATGTGCTCATAGCCGTAAATCCGCATGACCTCTTCGGACAGGTCGGCGCGGCTCTCGATGTCGTCCCGGAAGGAGGGAATGACGCAGGTCAGCATGCCGTTTTCCAGCGTCGTGGCAATTTCCAGACGATTGAGGATATCCACGATGGTCTCCTCCGGCACCGGCACGCCCAGCAGCGCGCAGACATCCGCTGCGGCAACCGTCAGGGTGCGGGGCTGGGGCAGACCGTTGTTGCGGTCGATGACGCCGTCGATAATATCGCCGCAGTCCAGCTCGTCAATGAGCTGCAGGGCGCGATCCATGGCAAAGGCCGTGCCCATCACGTCCACGCCCTTCTCGAAGCGGGCGCTGGACTCGGTGCGCATGCCCAGGCTGCGGGCGGTGCGGCGGACATTGTCCCGGCGGAACTTGGCACTCTCCAGGAACAGATCGGTGGTAGTGTCCTCGATCTCGCTGTCCAAACCGCCCATAATGCCGGCCAGGCAGGAGGGATTCTCCGCGTCGGCGATGACCAGCATCTCGCTGCTGAGGATGTGATCCTTGCCGTCCAGCGTGGTCATGGGCTCGCTGTCCTTGGCATGGCGGACGATGATCTGATGACCCTTCACATGGTTCAGGTCAAAGGCGTGCATGGGCTGGCCGGTCTCCAGCATGACAAAATTGGTGATGTCCACGATGTTGTTGATGGAGCGGACGCCGGCGCCCTTCAGGCACTGCTTCATCCACTCGGGAGAAGGAGCGATCCGCAGATTCTTCACCACCCGGCCCACATAGCGGGGGCAGAGGTCGTAGTCCTCCACCGTCACAGCGATGTGCTCATTGACATCACCGCCCGCGGTTTTATAGGACGGCACAGGGGGATGGAACTCCTTGCCCAGCACCACGGCCACCTCCCGGGCGATGCCCAGGACGCTGTTGCAGTCGGGACGGTTGGACAGGATGGAGAAATCGATGATCACATCGTTCAGGCCCAGGATCTCCCGCATATCGGTGCCGGGCTTCCAGTCTCCCTGCAGGATCAGGATGCCGTACACCTCGGCACCGGGGTAATCCCCTTCCTTCAGGCAAAGCTCCTCGCCTGAGCACATCATGCCGTTGGAGGGCAGGCCCCGCAGCTTGCCCTTCTTGATATGGGCGCCGTTGGGCAGATGGGAATCGTGCAGGGCGGCGGGCACCAGAGCGCCCTCGAAAATATTATCGGCGCCGGTGATGATCTGGATGGGCTCCTCTCCGCCCACATCCATCTGGCAGACGGTCAGCTTGTCGGCGTCGGGATGCTTCTCCATTTTGAGAATCCGGGCGGCCACCACGTTGTTCATGGACTTGGAAAGGTCCTCAACGCCCTCCACCTCAAAGCCGCTCATGGTCATTTTATCGCAAAGCTCTTCCACCGAAACGTCGATGTCCACATAGCGTTTCAGCCAGCTCAAAGAAACCTTCATGGTCGTTCTCCTTTATCTGAATAATATGGTGTTTTCCTTATCTGCCCTGGAACTGATTCAGGAAACGCTGGTCGTTTTCAAACAGCAGGCGGATATCGCTGATCTTGTAGCGGGTGGTGGTCAGACGGTCCAGACCGATGCCGAAGGCGAAGCCGGAATACACATCGGGGTCGATGCCGCAGCCGCGCAGGACATTGGGATGCACCATGCCGGCGCCCAGAATCTCGATCCAGCCGGTACCCTTGCAGACCCGGCAGCCCTTGCCGCCGCATTCGGAACAGGTGACATCCACCTCGACGCTGGGCTCGGTGAAGGGGAAGAAGGAAGGACGGAACCGAACCTGGGTCTCGGGGCCGTAGATCTCGTGGGCAAACTGCTCCAGGCAGCCCTTCAGATCGCACATGGTGATGCCCTTGTCCACCACAAGGCCCTCCACCTGATGGAAGACGGGAGAATGGGTGGCATCTACCTCATCAGCGCGGTACACGCGGCCGGGGCAGATGATGCGGATGGGCGGAGTACGGCTTTCCATGACCCGGATCTGAGCAGCGGAGGTCTGCGTCCGCAGCACCAGGTTGTCCCCCAGATAAAAGGTATCCTGCATGTCCCGGGCGGGATGATCCTTGGGCACGTTCAGCGCCTCGAAGCAGTAGTAGTCGGTCTCCACCTCGGGGCCGTCCACCACATCAAAGCCCATGGACTGGAAGATGTCGATCAGGTCGTCCAGAACGATGTTCAGCGGATGCAGGCCGCCCACCCCGGCGGTCTTGCCGGGCATGGTCACGTCCAACGTTTCCAGTTTGAGCTTCAGCTCCAGCTCTCTGGCCTTCAGCTCCTCCAGACGGGCGGAGACAGCCTGCTCCAGCGTCTGGCGCACGTCGTTGGCCACCTGGCCGATGACGGGACGCTCCTCGGCGGAGAGCTTGCCCATCTGCTTGAGGATGGCGGTGAGCTCACCCTTTTTGCCCAGGAATTTGACCCGCAGAGCGTCCAGCTCTTTTCCGTCGGTACAGGCCCGCAGGGCTTCCAGACCCTGCTGCTTGATTTTTTCCAGTTGTTCGCGCATAACACATTTCCTTTCTTTCCGTTTTCGGAGGAGAAATAAAAAAGCCTTCGTCCCCCGATTGGGACGAAGGCCATTCAAGGCTTCCGTGGTACCACCCAAATTTTTCCGCAGAAAACAAGAGTCCCTCTTCCCGAGGGGTCTGCGAAAACACTCGCTGCCCGTTAACGGCGGCCGGCCGTCGTCCCCTACCCCGCCCATGCGCTCTCAGGGACGCCGCTCACAAGGGAAATTTCACCTGTTTTCGGAAACCGGACGGGCTTTCAGCCGGTGACCCGTCCTCTCTGCTGCCCCGAAAGGGCTACTGCACTTGGTCACAGCGTTTTAACAGAAATAGTATACCACAAACCGTCTTTTTTTGCAAGACAAAAAATGAGGAAAGACCGGATTTTTGTCAGAAGGTGTGAAGCGTTCCACGCTTTCCCGATGGGAAAGCTGCAGGAATCGCTCGGGGCCAGGACGACGGCCCTGAGCGATTCCCGCGCGTGGTTCCATATCAAAAGGTGTGAAGCGTTCCATCAGCCAGCTGCTGAACGTAGGCCTGCATCTGCTGTTTGCTTTCGATCTCATGGGTGCCGTCGATGATCTGCTGCTGCTGAAGATCGGAGAGCCGGGAAAAGGCCTCCAGCGCCTGGGCGTTCTGGGCCAGCGCCATGCCGAAGCCCATGGGGATTTCCGGGCCGTTTACCAGATTTTTGATCATGCTGCCGCCTCCTTTCGGAGTTAGGGTGCCCCAAAGGAAAGCGAAAATGAGCGGAGAAAAAATCCGGATCCAATGGTTCCGGAGCGCCCCGCTACATCAGCCCCAACATTTCCTCAACCGTCAGGTGGGGCTGCAGCGCCAGACTGATGCCCAGCGAAAGCAGCTCGGCGGCGTTTTTAATGATGACATCGATCTCCCGGGGCGTCACCAGGACTGTGCCCTCCCCCGCCTGCATTTCGGTCACGGTGGGGACCCCTGCGGCAATGACCGGTACCCCCAGCGTCTCCGCTGTCAGGCCCGCCCGGTGGTTGGCCACCCCGGATCCGGGCACGATGCCCGTATCGGACAGCTGCACCGTTTTCCCCAGCCGTTCCGGCTCGGCCGCCGCCAGCGCGTCCACCGCAATCACCGCCGCCGGATGGAGAAACGCGGTCAGGGCTTTCGTCAGCTCCGCCGCCTCAAAGCCGGTCTGCCCCAGCACGCCGGGGGCAACGCTGCAGACGCTCCGCAGCTGCTCCATGCCGGGCAGCTCCCGCAGATGGCTTTTCAGGTGCCGGGTCACAAAAACCCCTTCGGCGGCGGCAGGGCCCAGCGCATCCGGCGTGATGTCCTGATTGCCCAGCCCCACCACCAGCACCATCCCCTCCTTCGGAAGCAGCGCCCGCAGCTCATCGGACAGCGCCTGTGCCTCCTGCTGCAGATCCCGCACCGGCGAGGAAAAAGGCCGTGTTTCCAGGGTCAGATAGGTGCCCGCCGCACGTCCCAGCCTCCGGGCCGCCTCCTCCGTCCGGATCTCCACGCTCTGGACCGTGACGCTTCCCCGCTGCCGCTCACAATGCACCACGCCCTCCGGCGCGTCATCCGGCCGTGCGGCCCACTCCGCCGCCAGATCAGTGCGGGGAGAATGATGTTTCTGCATACACAAAACTCCTTCCGTTTTTCTCTGGACAAACCGTCCGCCGTCCTGTATACTATAAAAGTAATGATCTGATCCGGCAAAAAGTATGCCCCTTTTCCCGCCGCTTCCGTCAGAAAAGATGAAATTTTCTTTTTCCCGCAAAAATACGAAAAAACTTTGAAAAAGCCCTTGCATTTTCCGGGAGAAAATGGTATGATAGTAAAGCTGTCACAGTCTGTCATCGTGTCTTGGCGTTTGCCATTGGCAGGGTATGTGAAGCCTATTCATTCGCCGGGCCGTTCCAACGGGCTGGTATTATGTGAGGAGGTGCAAATATGCCTAACATTAAGTCTGCGAAGAAAAGAGTCAAAGTAATCTCTACCAAAACTCTGCAGAACAGAATGCTGAAAGGTAAACTGAAGGCTGCTCTGAAAGCTGTTGACGCTGCCGTGGCCAACGGTACTGCTGATGAAGCGGTTCTGAAAGCTGCTTACAAGACCATTGACCAGTCTGCCGCCAAGGGTATTATTCATAAAAACCAGGCTGCCAGAAAGAAAGCTCAGGTCGCTGCCAAAGTCAGCGCTGCCAAAGCCTAAAAGCCTGTTTCTGTAACGAACATGAAAGCATCGCTCCTCCAACCTCTGGGAGCGGTGCTTTTTCGTTTTTACGCCCTCTTTTTCTCTTTATTCACAACAAAAAGCAGCCAAAATGCGGCAGATTCACAAAATATATATCTTTCCGCTTTTGTTTTTTTACAGCCTATTGCTTTTTTCTTTAAAAACGCTTATAATACTTTCGTTGGTCATGATCGGACGGATCTCTGCCGCACTGGTCCTGACCGCTCGATTTTTGCGGCGCTGCCGCGCATCATCAAAGGAGGAGCACAATGGAAAAATTCTTCAAGCTGAAGGAGAATGGCACCACTGTCCGGACAGAGATTCTGGCGGGCCTTTCCACCTTCATGACCATGGCGTACATCATCGCCCTGAACCCCAACCTGCTGACCGGTTTCGGGGCCAACGGACAGGAGCTGTGGAACGCCGTCTTCATGGCGACCATTCTCTCTGCCGCAATCGGCACCATTCTGATGGCTGTGCTGGCCAACAAGCCCTTCGCAATGGCACCCGGCATGGGTCTGAACTCCTACTTCGCCACCGTGGTGGCCTCCATCGCCACTGCTGCCGGCGTCACCTATGCGGAAGCCTTTGGCGGCGGCCTTGCTATCATCCTGATCTCTGGCGTGCTGTTCACCGTTCTCACCCTGCTCAAGGTTCGTGAGAAGATCGTAGCCGCCATCCCGGGTGCGGTTCGTCTGGGCATCCCCGCCGGTATCGGCCTGATGCTGATCAACATCGGTCTGGGCAGCAACGCCGGCGTCTTCAACAGCGAAGGTACTCCCTTCTACATGCTGGCCAGCTTCTTCACCAACGGCCCCAGCGCCACCAAGGCTGCCATGGGCGACAGCTACGGCACCATGGTTCTGTATGTCATCACCATGTTCATCGGCCTGTTCGTCATCGTGGTCCTGGCCCATCACAAAATCAAGGGCTCTGTGCTGCTGGGCATGCTGAGCGCTTCTGTTGTGTACTGGATCGGCTGCTTCTGTATGGGACAGAACCCCTTCGCGTCCCTGTCCGGCGCCAGCTTCCTGCCTCCCTTCAGCGATATGTTTGAACAGACCTTCTTCAAGTTCAACTTCAAGACCCTGTTCAGCATCGGCTACTTCTCCGCCATCATGACCATCATCAGCTTCTGCATGGTGGACATGTTCGACACCATCGGCACCCTGTACGGCACCGCCAAGAGAGCCGGCATGCTCAATGAAAAGGGCGAAATGCCCGACATGAACAAGGCCATGCTGTCTGACTCCGTGGCCACCTGCGTCGGCGCCTGCACCGGCACCTCCACCGTCACCACCTTCATCGAATCCGCTGCCGGCGTTGAGGAAGGCGGCCGCACCGGTCTGACCGCTCTGACCACCGCTCTGCTCTTCCTGGCCTGCATGTTCATCGCCCCCATCGCGGCGCTGATCCCCGCTCCCGCCACCTCTGCCGCTCTGGTTTATGTCGGCATTCTGATGATGGGTTCCCTGAAGGAAGTGGATTACAGCGACTTCTCTCAGAGCGTTCCCGTCGCCCTGCTGCTGATCTTCATGATGGTCACCAGCGGCGTCGGCAACGGCATCGGCATCGGCCTGATTGCCTACAGCATCATCAAGATCTGCACCGGCAAGGCCAAGGAGGTTTCTCCTCTGACCATCGTGCTGAGCCTGCTGTTCATCGGCAAGTTCTTCATCATCTTCTGATTCCGAGCAGATTTTCGGAAAACCGTCCTCCCATCGGAGGGCGGTTTTCTTTTGCTTTTGATGTTAGCACTCTATACTTAAGAGTGCTAAAATTAATATTCATTTCATGTTTCATCTATTGATTTTTCATACTGTCGGGATATACTATACTCGTAAACAAAAAGAGAGCGAAAAGCCCTCCGGAAACAGAGCCGCTCAGCGGCCCGAAGGCAGCTTTCAGAATTCCACATACAATTTACATGGAGGTATGATTATGTTTGAACTGACTCCCTTTGAACGCAGAACCCGTTCCCTGTTTGATTACCTGGACAGCCTTGACAGAGCTTATTCCACCGCTTCTGCCGCTGCTTCCGCCAGCCCCTTTAAGACCGACATCATCGAGACGGACACCGGCTATCAGCTGCAGGCTGAGCTTCCCGGCTTCAGAAAGGAAGACATCAAAATCGATCTGGGCAACGACCGTCTGACCATCAAGGCCGAGCACACCCAGTCCGTCGAAGAGAAGAAGCAGGGCAATTATCTTCGCCGTGAACGCAGCTACGGCTCCTACGCCCGCTCCTTTGACATCACCGGCATTGAGGAAAGCGCCATCACCGCCAGCTACGAAAACGGTATCCTGATTCTGGATCTTCCCAGAAAGGCCGCTCCGGTGCCTGTCTCCCGGCAGATCGAGATTCACTGAGCCCTTTTCACACCGCAACCCTCCGCAGCGCTCTGCGGAATGCATATAGATGAAAAATAATATGGAGGTATTGATTATGTTTGAACTGACTCCCTTTGAACGCAGAACCCGTTCCATGTTTGACTGTCTGGACAGCTTTGACAGAGCTTTTTCCGCCGCTGTTGCCCCCTTCAGGACCGACATCATCGAGACGGACACCGGCTATCAGCTGCAGGCCGAGCTTCCCGGCTTCAAAAAGGAAGACATTAAAATCGATCTGGGCAACGACCGGCTGACCATCAAGGCCGAGCACACCGAGTCTGCCGAAGAGAAAAAGGAAAACAGCTACCTCCGCCGGGAGCGCAGCTACGGCTCCTACGCCCGCTCCTTTGACATCACCGGCATTGAGGAAAGCGCCATCACCGCCAGCTATGAAAACGGTGTCCTGACGCTGGAGCTGCCTAAAAAGGCGGTGCCGGTGCCTGTTTCCCGGCAGATCGAAATCCAGTAATACAGCCTGGTTTTTCTCCTTGAATAGATAGCTCCGCCCGCATCAGTGTTTCTTGCTGATGCGGGCGGAGCCGTTTCATGACGCGATGAGGGTGTGCTGTTACAGCAGACGCACGGTTTCGCCCGGCGTACCGGAAACCTGATGTACCTGTCCGCTCCACTCCAGACGGGCAGTGCCGCTGTATCCCAGCGTCACCTCCAGCGAGGTCAGACTTCCGTTTTTCCACTCCAAACGGAGCAGGTGACCGCCGGGGATCCGGACGCCGTCCAAGCTGCCGGAGGACCACTGCCGGGGCAGGGCGCGCAGCAGATGGGCAGTATCGTCGTAAAAGCTGACCAGTGCCTCAATGCCTGCCGCTACAGCACCCAGATTGCCGTCGATCTGGAAGATGCGGGGCGGATGCAGATCCAGCAAACTGACCGTAGCAAAATCCCGGATCAGGGCCGCAAAGTGCTCATAGAAGCCATCCGCGTCGCCGATTCTGGCGGACAAACAGGAAACCCAGGCGCGGCTCCAGCCGGTATGACCGCCGCCGTGGGAGAGGCGATACCGCAGAACGCAGAATTCCTGTCTCACTTTTTGGAAGGTTTGTGCGGCTCTCCTTCGCCCGGTAAGGCAGTTGGCTCCTCGCATGGAAAGCTTTTGTATTTTATGCTGTACAACAGCCGCCAAATGTGATAGG
>JAQXNQ010000034.1 GCA_029098085.1 Oscillospiraceae bacterium | reverse complement strand
TTTCAAGCTGCTCGCTGTTTGTTGACAGCCTATTTATCTTACCACATCAAGAACGGTTTGTCAAGCACTTTTTTCAGGTTTTTCAAACTTTTCTTTGAGCGGCGCCGCCGCTCTCGCGACAGCTTGTATAGGATACCACAGGCAAATGCATTTGTCAACCGGAATTTTGCGTTTTTTCCATCTTTCCTCAATATACCCAAAAATCCGGGATCCATTCATCCAAAATCATAAATCCTGAACGCTCTTCTTTTTCTGCCCTTCCGGTCATAGGCTGTGAAGAGGTGATCGTATGAAAGGACTCTTTCCCCTGCTGATCTTTCTCTCCCTGTTTTTCGGCATCCTCACCGAAAATATGGAAGCGGTCAGCCGGGCCGCCCTGGAATCCGCGGGTCAGGCCGTCGCCCTTTCCCTGACCCTGGCTGGCACCCTCTGCCTCTGGAGCGGCATAATGAAAATCGCAGACCGGGCCGATCTGACCGAAAAGCTGGTACGCCTGATCGCTCCCCTGCTGAGGCTGCTTTTCGGACGCAGGCTCACACCCGAAGCCTCCCGGGCCATGGCCATGAATCTGTCGGCCAATCTGCTGGGACTGGGCAACGCGGCGACTCCGCTGGGTCTTGCCGCCATGCGGGAGTTGAAAAAAGCGGCACCGGAGCCGAACACCGCCACCGACGAGATGATCCTTTTCACCGTCATGAATACCTCCTCCCTGCAGCTGATCCCCACCACTGTCGCCGGGCTGCGGCAGGCCGCCGGAAGTGCCGCGCCCATGGAAATTCTGCCGGCGGTCTGGCTGGTTTCGGCCGCTTCCCTGGCTGCCGCCATCGGCATGGCAAAGCTGCTGCGCCGGTTTTGTCCCTGAGGCCGCCATGCGTTTTTCCGATCTGATCGTCCCCTGCGTATTCGCGCTGATTCTGCTGGCGGGTCTCCTGAAGAAGCGGGACGTGTTCAGCGATTTCTGCGAGGGAGCAGCCGAAGGACTGGAGACCACCCTTCGGCTGCTGCCCACTCTGGTGGGACTGATGACCTGCATCGGCATGCTCCGGGCCTCCGGCGCACTGGAGCTGCTTTCGGACGCCGTCGGGCCCCTGACCGAACGGATCGGCGTTCCGGCGGAGATGCTGCCGCTGGCGCTGCTGCGCCCCTTTTCCGGCAGCGGCTCCCTCTCCCTATGCCAGCAGCTAATCACCCGGTACGGCCCCGACAGCGACCTGGGGCGGATTGCCAGCGTGCTGCAGGGCTCCAGTGAAACCACCTTTTACACCATCTCCCTCTATTACGGCAGCATTTCGGTCACCCGCACCCGGTACGCCGTCCCCGCCTCCCTGGCCGGAGATCTGGCCTGCCTGCTCTGCAGCTGCTGGGCTGTGCGGCTTTTATTTGGCTGAGGATTTTTGCGTTTTCCCTTGACAGCCGCCTTTCCCTCCTGTATAATGATGAAAACACAAAAAGTGATGATGAGAAACAGTAGGAATTTTAGACTCTGCAGAGAGAAGGCGGCCGGTGCAAGCCTTCGGGGAAAAGATTCCGAACCCGTCTCTGAGCTGCGGCCCCAACGGATTTCCCAGTAAGCGCCGCCGGCATTCCCCCGTTACCGGGAAACGGCATCGGCTTGTCCCGTGCCGCAAAGCGCAGACTTTTCTGAACCCAGGTGGTACCGCGGATGCATCCATTCGCCCTGAGCACGGCCCTTCGGCCCGCTCGGGGCGTTTTTATTTTTACAATTGAAAGGAGAAACCCCATGAAACTCGAAAAACTTGTGGGCGACCGGTTCAGGGAGCGGCCGGCCGACTGCGCCCTGGACAGCCATGCCCTGATGCTGCGGGGCGGCTATATGAAGGCCGTCACGGCGGGCATCTACTCTCAGTATCTGCCCCTGCGGCGGATCTGCCGCAAAATCGAGGAGATCATCCGGCAGGAGATGGACGCCATTGACGGACAGGAGGTGCAGTTTCCGGTGGCGCTGCCCGCCTCCCTCTGGGAGGAATCCGGCCGCTACCAGTCGGTGGGCGATGAGCTGCTGCGGTTTTCCGACCGGAATGGCACGCCCATGGTGCTGGGCATGACCCACGAGGAGGCCGCCGTTCAACTGGTGCGGGAATACGGCAAGAGCTATGTCCGCTATCCCTTCATGATCTATCAGATTCAGACCAAATTCCGGGATGAGGGCCGTCCCCGGGGCGGTCTTATCCGGGTACGGGAGTTCACCATGAAGGACGCCTATTCCTTCCACACCTCCCAGCAGGATCTGGAGCAGTATTACAGCCGTTGCTACCGCGCTTATGAGCGCATTTTCGCACGGGTGGGGCTGCCCCAGGTAGTAGCTGTGGCCTCCGATTCCGGCATGATGGGCGGCAGCCTCTCCCACGAGTATATGCTGCTGACCCCGGTGGGAGAGGATTCCATCGCCATCTGCGGCGACTGCGGCTTCCGGGCCAACGTGGAGGCCGCCGAGACCATCGTCTCCCATACCGCCGGGGAGGAGCGGCCCCTGACCCCGGTGCAGACCCCCGGCGTCGGCACCATCGACGAGCTCTGCGCCTTTTCCGGCACCACCCCCGACAAAACCTGCAAGGCCGTTGCGCTGGAAAAGGCGGACGGCGGACTGCTGGTTATTTTCCTGCGGGGCGATCTGGAGCTGAGCGAAGCCAAGCTCACCGCCCTGCTGGGACAGGAGGTGCGCCCGGCGGCGCTGGGCAGCGGAAGCGGTCTGACCGCCGGTTTCATCGGCCCGCTCCAGCTGCCGGAGGACTGCGCCGTCCTGTTCGACCGTTCGCTGGAGGGGGAAACCGACCTGATTTGCGGCGGCGGGAAGGAGGATCTCCACTGCACCGGCCTTTCGATGCACCGGGATGTGCATCCGGACAGATACCACGATCTGGCCAAGGCCAGAGACGGCTGTATCTGTCCCCGTTGCAGCAGACCCTCCATCCGCATCAGCCGGGGCATCGAGGTGGGCAACATCTTCCAGCTGGGAGACAAGTACACCCGATCCATGGGCATTCAGTATCTGGACGGGGACGGAAAGCTGCAGTATCCGGTCATGGGCTGCTACGGCATCGGCATCGGGCGGCTGGCGGCCTCCATCTGCGAGGCCAGCCGGGACGAGTACGGCCCCATCTGGCCGGTGACCGTCGCTCCCTGGCAGGTGCATCTCTGCTGCGTCCGGGCCGATGACCCGGAGACCCATCGGGCGGCGGACACCCTCTATCATACCTTGCAGCAGGCGGGCATCGAGGTGATCTATGACGACCGGGACGTCCGGGCAGGGGTCATGTTCTCCGACGCCGATCTGCTGGGCGTGCCGGTGCGGGCGGTTGTCAGCCCCCGGAACCTGCAGCAAGGGGTCTGCGAGCTGTCCGCCCGGAACAGGAGCTTTTCCGAAAAGGTGCCGTTGGCCGGTGCGGCAGAGCGGATTTCGCAGCTGCTCGAGCGCCTGAAGGCGGAGGTGAACCGGCAGGTGCCGGAGCGCTGAATGCCGGAACTTCCAAAAAATTTTTTCCGTTTTTTCGCTGCTGCGGTGAAATTGACCGTTGACAAAAGCTGAATTTCTGCGTATAATAAGGCATCATAAGAATAAAAACACCTGAAACGCGATGATGAGAAGAGTAGGCTGAAATGGTCGTCACAGAGAGCCGCCGGTGGTGAAAGAGCGGCACAGATTTTCAGCGGAAGAACATCTCGGAGCGGCTGACCCAACGGGCTTGTCCCCAGTAGGCTCAGACGACTGGGGCATGTTGCGTCCCTAGGCATCAGCAATGGCGCTCGTGCCGACAATGAGAGGGTTTCTCTGCCCTTTTTTCGGCAGGAGACTCAGATAGGTGGTACCACGGAAGCAAAGCCTTTCGTCCTATGACAGGACGGGAGGCTTTTTGTTTTGCCCCGCAGCGGGCACAGAAAAGGAAGGATTGAATTGACCATGAAACGAACCGATTATTGCGGCGCTCTTCGGGAAAAGGATGTGGGGCGCACGGTCACGGCCGCCGGCTGGGTGCAGACCAAGCGGGACATGGGCGGCGTCATTTTTATCGACCTGCGGGACCGGGAAGGCACCCTGCAGGTGGTTTTTGACCTGCGAAACCTGAGCCCGGAGGACTTCGCCGTGGCCGAGCATCTGCGCAGCCAGTCGGTCATCTATGTCACCGGCCCCATCCGCATCCGGGACGAGGAGACCTATAACCCCAGGCTGGACACCGGCACCATCGAGCTGGCGGCCCACTCGCTGGAGCTGCTGTCCGCCGCCGACACCCTCCCCTTTGAAATGGACGACAATGTGACCGTCCGGGAGGATCTGCGGCTCAAATACCGGTTCCTCGACCTGCGGCGTCCGGCGCTGCAGCGCAACCTCCGTTTCCGGCACCGTCTGCAGCGGGTGGTGGAGGATTATCTGGACGAAAAGGGCTTCCTGTCGGTGGAAACGCCCATGCTGACCAAGTCCACGCCGGAGGGCGCCCGGGACTATCTGGTGCCCAGCCGCGTCCACCCCGGCAGCTTTTACGCCCTGCCCCAGTCCCCTCAGATCTTCAAGCAGCTGCTGATGGTGGGCGGTCTGGACAAATACTATCAGGTGGCCCGCTGCTTCCGGGATGAGGATCTCCGCGCCGACCGGCAGCCGGAGTTCACCCAGGTGGACATGGAGATGTCCTTTGTGGATCAGGAGGACATTCTCGTTCATCTGGAGTCCCTGTTCAAATATGTCATGAAGCAAATGAAGGGCATCGACATCACCGACCCCTTCCCCCGGATGACCTGGCAGGAGGCCATGGACGTCTACGGCTCCGACAAGCCCGATCTGCGGTTCGGCCTGCCCATTGTGGATCTGACCGACATCGCGAAAACCTGCAGCTTCTCGGTCTTCCGCTCGGTAGCCGACAAGGGCGGCGTGGTGCGGGCCATCAACGTAAAAGGCGGAGCCTCCTTCACCCGCAGCACCATCGAGGAGCTGACCCGCCGGGCCCAGCGCTACGGCGCCAAGGGCATGGCCTGGATCGCCATCCGGCCGGACGGAGAAATCTACTCCATCCTGACCAAATACTTCTCTCAGGCGGATCTGGACGCCATCATCGCCGCCATGAAGGCGGAGCCCGGCGACTTTATTCTGTTCTGTGCCGACAAGCTGTCCACCGTCCGGCGGGTGCTGGGTGCCCTGCGGCTGGATCTGGGCGACCTGTTGGGTCTGCGGGACAAGGAGGACTACCGCTTCCTGATCGTCACCGATTTCCCCCAGTTTGAATACTCCGAGGAGGAAAAGCGCTGGGTAGCCACCCATCATCCCTTCACCATGCCCTACCCCGAGGACATTCCCTATCTGATGACCGATCCCGGCAGGGTGCGGGCGCAGGCCTACGATGTGGTGCTCAACGGTACCGAGCTGGGCAGCGGCTCCATCCGCATCCACGATTCCAATGTGCAGAAGCTGATGTTCGAGGCCCTGGGCTTCGACGATGACGAGATTCAGGACCGGTTCGGCTTCATGGTCAACGCCTTCCGGTACGGCACTCCGCCCCACGGCGGCTTCGCTTTCGGACTCGACCGGCTGACCATGCTGCTGGTGGGGGCCGATTCCCTGCGGGAGGTCATCGCCTTCCCCAAGATCAAGGACGGCTCCTGCCCCATGACCGACGCCCCCTCCTCCGTCAAGGAGGAACAGCTGGAGGTGCTGGGCCTGCTGGAAGGCTTCAAGCAGAAGGCCGAGACGGTGCGGAAGTCCGGACGGAAAAAAGCGCCCGCCATTCAGGTGGAGGCAGTGGCCAATCTGGCCCGGCTGAACCTGACCGAGGCGGAAAAGCAGAGCCTGCCGGAGGAGCTGTCCGCCATCATCGCCTTTGCCGACCAGCTTTCGGCGCTGGACACCGAGGGCGTGCCGGTCACGGCTCATGTGGTGCCCATGAAGAATGTTTTCCGGGAGGATGTCCCGGAGCAGCGCTTTGGCAGAGAAGAACTGCTGCAGAACGCCAAAACCCAGGCAGACGGCTATATCACCGTTCCCCGGGTCGTGGAGTAAGGGAGGAGTTCATATGACATCGGAAAAAATTACCGCGCTCACCGTGGCGCAGCTGAGCAGGGCGCTGAGCGCCCGGGAGCTCTCCGCCCGGGAAACGGCGGAAGCCTATCTGCAGGCCATCGACCACAAGGAGCCGCAGGTAGCCGCCTATCTGTCGGTACTGAAAGAGGACGCCCTGACCGCCGCTGACGAGGTGGATGCCCTCCGGGCCAAAGGCGAGGCCCTGCACCCGCTGGCGGGCGTCCCCGCCGGCATCAAGGACAACATCTGCACCAGAGGGGTCCGCACCACCTGCGCCTCCAGAATGCTGGAGGATTTTGTGCCGCCTTATGACGCTACCGTCATGGAAAAGCTTCATGACGCCCATGTGATCACCCTGGGCAAGCTGAACATGGACGAATTCGCCATGGGTTCCTCCACCGAAAACTCCCATTTTCAAGTCACCCATAATCCCCGCGCGCTGGATCGGGTACCCGGCGGCTCCTCCGGCGGCTCGGCGGCCTGTGTGGCGGCGGGAGAAGCGGCCTTCGCCCTGGGCTCCGACACCGGCGGCTCCATCCGCCAGCCTGCGGCCTTCTGCGGCGTGGTGGGCATGAAGCCCACCTACGGCACCGTCTCCCGGTACGGTCTGGTGGCCTTTGCCTCCTCGCTGGATCAGATCGGCCCCCTGACCAGAGACGTGCGGGATTCGGCGCTGGTGCTGTCCGCCATCGCCGGTCATGACCACCGGGACAGCACCTCAGTGCAGATGGAAACGCTCCCCTATCTTTCCCGGCTGGAAGAGGGCGTCCGGGGCATGAAGGTCGCCCTGCCGAAGGAATTTTTCGGGGAGGGTCTGTCCACCCCGGTCAGGGACGGCATTCTCGCCGCCGCCAAAACCTTTGAGTCCCTGGGAGCGGAGATCGTCGAGGTGTCGATGCCCACCCTGTCCCATGCCCTGCCCGCCTATTATGTGATCTCCTCCGCCGAGGCCTCCTCCAACCTGGCCCGCTTCGACGGCATCCGCTACGGCTACCGGGCCTCCGGCTGCAGCGACATCACCGAGCTGTACAAAAAATCCCGCAGCGAGGGCTTCGGTCCTGAGGTCAAGCGGCGGATCATGCTGGGCACCTTTGCCCTTAGCTCGGGCTATTACGACGCCTACTATAAAAAAGCCCTGCAGGTGCGCACGCTGGTGGTCAATGACTACAACCGGATCTTTGAGCAGTGCGACTTCATCCTGTCGCCGGTGGCCCCCACCGCCGCCTACCGGATCGGCGAAAAGACCCAGAGCCCGCTGGAAATGTATATGGGCGACGTGTACACCGTCCCGGTGAACATCGCGGGCGTTCCGGCCCTGTCCATGCCCTGCGGCAGCGACGGAGACGGGCTCCCCATCGGCATGCAGCTCATCGGCCGCCCCTTCAGCGAGCCGGTGCTGTACCGGGCGGGCTACGCCTTTGAACAGGCCGCCGGAAAAAAGGAGGAATGCTGATATGCTGAAGGATTACGAGATGGTCATCGGTCTGGAGGTTCATGTGGAGCTCAAGACCCGAACCAAGATCTTCTGCAGCTGCCCCACCACCTTCGGCGCTGCGCCCAACACCCAGTGCTGCCCCGTCTGCATGGGCATGCCGGGCACGCTGCCGGTGCTCAACCGGCAGGTGGTGGACTACGCCGTCAAGGCGGGTCTGGCCACCAACTGCACCATCGCTTCCTATTCCAAGCAGGACCGGAAAAACTACTTCTATCCCGACCTGCCCAAGGCCTACCAGATTTCCCAGTACGACCTGCCCCTCTGCCAGCACGGCTGGCTGGACATCGAAACCGAAGCTGGTTCCAAGCGGATCGGTATCACCCGTATTCACATTGAGGAAGATGCGGGCAAACTGGTGCACGACGCTGAAAAGGGCACCATGGTGGACTGCAACCGCTGCGGCGTCCCCCTGATCGAGATTGTCTCCGAGCCGGACATCCGCTCGGCCGAGGAGGCCATCGCCTACCTGCAGAAGCTGCGGGCCGCCATTCTCTACACCGGCATCTCCGACTGCCGGATGCAGGAGGGATCTCTCCGCTGCGATGTCAACCTGTCGGTCCGCCGCAGGGGTGAGGAGGCCTTCGGCACCCGCACCGAGATGAAGAACCTGAACTCCTTCCAATTCATCCAGAAGGCCATCGAGTACGAGTTCCGCCGCCAGGTGGAGGAGATCGAAAACGGCGGCGAGATCGAGCAGGAGACCCGCCGGTTCGACGAAAAGACCGGCAAGACCTTCTCGATGCGCAAAAAGGAGGACGCCAACGACTACCGCTATTTCCCCGACCCCGATCTGGCCCCCATTGAGGTGTCCGCCCCCCATCTGGAGGAGCTGCGGGCCTCCATTCCCGAGCTGCCCGATGAGCGCAAGCAGAAGTATATGGAGCGGTACGGTCTGACGGCCTATGACGGCGAGATGCTCACCGGCAGCGTGGAGATGGCCGACTATTTCGAGGCCGTCGCCGCCGCCACCCCCTATCCCAAGCAGGCCGCCAACCTGATTCTCAGCGAGGTGTTCCGGCTGCTGCCCCCCGACTGTCAGACACCGCCGGTCGCCCCTGCTCATCTGGCGGCGCTGGTGACCCTGACCGGCGATGGAAAGATCAACTCCAGCACCTGCAAAAAGGTGCTGGCCGTCCTGTGGGAGCAGGATCAGGATCCCGAAACCTATGTGGAGCAGCATGGCCTGCTGCAGCAGAGCGATCCCGAAGTGCTCCGCCCGGTGGTGGAAGAGGTTTTGAAGGCCAATCCCAAATCCGTTTCGGACTACCGCAGCGGCAAAACCGCCGCCGCCAAGGCGCTGATGGGCCAGATCATGGCCCGCACCGGCGGCAAGGCCAACCCGCTGGTGGTGCAGCAGCTGCTGGAGCAGGCGCTGACGGTGGAAAGCTGAGTGTGAGAAAATCCCGCTCTCTTCAAAAGAGGGCGGGATTTTCAGGTCATGGCCGGAGATCACTCCGGTTTCACTTCTGACAGACTGGGAAGCGATCCGCTCGAAATGCGAGCAGCCTGTTCATAAAAATCATCCGACGAATAGAACAAGCAGGTATCCGTCACCGAAAAAACAAAATCCTGAAAGCTTTCGTCGAAATATAGGATTGTCGGCTCAAATTGATTTACCTCTGGAATATATATGGGAAAAGAGCTCCAACTCGTTTCCCCTGGATGAAAAAACACAGGGACTCTGCGCAGCGGAATGTCCAGAACGCTTTCGTCCTCTGCGTACAGCTCCAGACTTCCCGAAAATCTGTGGGGATAGATGCGATCCAGATTCCGAACCTTTAAAACAAGCCTTGCTTCCCTGGCTTCTCCATGATAAAGCAGCACGCCGTCTGCTTCAATGGGGCGCCTGTAAAGAGCCGCGATCACCGTGCCCACAAGCAGAATGACCAGGCTGAGAATAACAATCCGCTTAAAAATTTTCCCGGTGTGTAATGTAAGCCTTGCTGCCATACTGACCGCCTCCATCTGCATGAAATCTCACAGGTGCAGGGCATCCGGCAACCCCTTATCCTGTTTATTTTATGATACCATACCGCCGGATTTTCCGCAAGGGGTCGAAGATTGTGCCCGCCTCTTCCCTTTTTCCAAAAAATGCGCTACAATGAAGAAAACCCTACGGGAAAGGAAGAACGCTATGCTGCTCATCAAAAACGGAACCATCAAAACCATGGCCGGCCCCGACATTGAAGGAGGCCAGCTGCTGCTGGACGGAGACAAAATCGTCGCTGTGGGCCAGACGGTGGACGCACCCGCTGACGCCGAGGTACTGGACGCCTCCGGCTGCCTCGTCACCCCCGGCTTTGTGGAAGGACATTGCCATATCGGCATGATGGAGGAGCTGGTCGGCTGGGCCGGCAACGACACCAACGAGATCACCAACCCCATCACCCCCCAGATGCGGGGCATGGACGGCTTCAACCCCATGGATGAGGCCATCCCCGAGGCGGCAGCCGCC
>JAQXNQ010000033.1 GCA_029098085.1 Oscillospiraceae bacterium | reverse complement strand
GCTGGAAGCGCTGCTCACCGCCGCCCGGCAGGACGAGCCCCTGCGGCAGCGGCTGCTGCAAAGCCGGGAGAGCCGGGATCCGATGACGGATTTCTGCGCTGCCGCCACCGAAGCCGGGTATCCCATGGAGCCGGGGGAGCTGTTCGCCGCCGGACAGGAGTACACCGACAACCTGCTGAAAAGCTGCAACGGGGGTGCCGAGTATCCCATCGAGGGCTGGGAGGATTCCTACGAGATGTTCCTGGCTGCTTTAGGCCGCTATGAGGCGGGGGAGGCTTCACCCTCCGCACTGCAATAAAAGACAAAAGAGGTTTATCATCATGGAAAAGATCAAGGAATTTCTCCGGCGGAAGGACATCGTCTTCTCCGCCAAGCGGTACGGCGTGGACGCCCTGGGCGCCATGGCGCAGGGCCTGTTCGCGTCGCTGCTGATCGGCACCATCATCTCCACCCTGGGCACCCAGCTGCACCTGCCCTATCTGGAGGAGGTGGGCGGCTACGCCAAATCCATGGCAGGCCCCGCCATGGCCGTGGCCATCGGCTACGCTCTGAAATGCCCGCCGCTGGTGCTGTTTTCGCTGATTGCCGTGGGCGCCGCCGCCAATGCCCTGGGCGGAGCGGGCGGGCCGCTGGCCGTGCTGGTGGTGGCCATCATCGCCGCCGAGCTGGGCAAGGCCGTCAGCAAGGAGACCAAGGTTGACATCCTCGTGACCCCCTTTGTTACCATTTTTTCGGGCGTGGGACTTTCCACCCTGATCGCGCCGCCGGTGGGAGCCGCCGCCTCCGCGCTGGGCAAGCTGATCATGTGGGCCACCGAGCTGCAGCCCTTCTGGATGGGCATTCTGGTGTCGGTACTGGTGGGCGTCGCTCTGACCCTGCCCATCAGCTCGGCTGCCATCTGCGCCGCTCTGGGCCTGACCGGCCTTGCAGGCGGAGCCGCCGTGGCGGGCTGCTGCGCCCAGATGGTGGGCTTTGCGGTGCTCAGCTGGCGGGAGAATAAGGTGGGCGGCCTGGTGAGCCAGGGCATCGGCACCAGCATGCTGCAGATGGGCAACATCGTCAAAAACCCCCGGGTCTGGATTCCGCCCATTCTGGCTTCGGCCATCACCGGCCCCATCGCCACCTGCCTGTTCCATCTGGAGATGAACGGCGCCGCCGTCTCTTCCGGCATGGGCACCTGCGGACTGGTGGGACAGATCGGCGTCTACACCGGCTGGCTCTCCGACATCGCCGCCGGAACCAAAGCCGCCATCCTGCCCATGGACTGGGTGGGTCTGATCCTCGTCAGCTTCGTCCTGCCCGCCGTGATCTGCTGGGCACTGGGTCTGCTCTTCCGCAAACAGGGCTGGATCAAAGAGGGAGATCTGAAGCTGGACTAATTTGTTTTCCCACTTTCCCCTGCGGGAAAAGCTGGGGAGCGAATTTCTGCTGCGTAAGTGCGTATTGATTTCTTCACTTCCCCGGGAGGTATCCATGAACATTCTGAAATTTCCCTCCGCCGAGGCGGCGGACAGGGCCCTGCAGCGGGGCGACGTTCTGCTGCTGCTCATCTCCTTTGACGGAGAGACCGTCCTGATTGCCCCCGCCGAGGAGGCGGAGGAGCATCACATTCTGCTGGAAAAGGCAGCCCGGGCCGGACTGATTCCGGGGGACAGCCGGGACATCGACCGCTATTTCCGGGTGGTTGCCGATCCGGACGGCGCCGACTGGACTTTCGTCTGTCCGCCCGATTACCGCGGCATATCCGATAAAACCCGCCGGATCGCCGCCTTTTACGATGACGGCTTTCAGGCCATTTTTGACACGCTGAAGGCGCTGAATTTACGCGTTGGTATCAACATCCCACGCCGTTATCGTCGCCATCTGCAGTTTTTGAAGGAAGAATGAAATTTCTTCACTTCTCACCCTTCACTTTCATTCAGGAGGTTATATCATGATTCCAACCCATGTACTGGAGGCGGCGCTGGAAAAGGCCCTCTCCACCGGCGGCGACTACGCCGAAATCTTCGCTGAAAACACCCTGACCGGCCGGCTGATCCTGATGGACGGCCGGGTGGAGCAGGCGCTGCAGAACCGGGCCTGCGGCGTGGGCGTCCGGGTTTTCAAGGGGCTGTACTGCGTCTATGTGTCGGGCAGCGGACTGTCCCCCGAGGGGCTCATGTCCGCCGCCGCCCGTGCAGCCGCCGCCATCGGCAGCGGAAGCGGGGAGACCCGGATTCACCTGGTCGACCGGATGCTGCCCAACCTCCACACGGCGCTGCTGGTGGGCTCCGGCGTTCCCACCGCCCGCAAGATCGAGATTGCCCGCACCGCCTGCGCCGCTGCCCGGGACTACAGCCCCGAGATCGCTCAGGTGACCACCCGGCTGCAGGATGAGGATCGCAGCATCCTCATCGCCACCAGCGACGGAGTGCGGCTCACCGACCGCCAGGTGCGCACCCGGCTGTTCGTCAGCGCCGTGGCGGCGTCCGGCACCGAGACCCAGACCGGCACCGAGGGCCCCGGCGCGGCCATGGGCTACGAGCTGTTCGACACCGTTGACCCCGCTGAAGCGGCCCGCTCCGCCGCCCGTCAGGCGGTCACCATGCTCCACGCCGGTTACTGCCCGGCGGGACGGATGCCGGTGGCCATCGACAACGGCTTCGGCGGCGTCATCTTCCACGAGGCCTGCGGCCATTCGCTGGAGGCGGAGGCCGTGTCCAGAGGTATGAGCCAGTTCGCCGGCAAGCTGGGACAGCAGATCGCTTCGCCCAAGGTCACCGCCATCGATGACGGCACCATTCCCTGCGGCTGGGGCTCGGTCAATTTCGACGACGAGGGCACTCCCGCCCAGAAGAAGATTCTCATCGAAAACGGCATCCTCAAGTCCTACATGGTGGATAAGCTCAACGGACGGCGGATGGGCACCCCCTCCACCGGCAGCGGACGGCGTCAGTCCTATGAATACGCCCCCACCTCCCGGATGACCAACACCTTCATCGCCGCCGGCGAGGACAG
>JAQXNQ010000032.1 GCA_029098085.1 Oscillospiraceae bacterium | reverse complement strand
GATGTCGCCCTCCTCCACCAGCGCAATGGGGCCGCCCACTGCCGCCTCGGGAGAAACATGGCCGATGGAAGCGCCGCGGGTGGCGCCGGAGAACCGGCCGTCGGTGATCAGAGCCACGGTGCCGCCCTGTCCTCTGCCGGCGATGGCCGAGGTGGGATTGAGCATTTCCCGCATGCCGGGACCGCCCTTGGGGCCCTCGTAGCGGATGACCACCACGTCGCCATCGTTGATCAGGCCGCCGTTGATGGCAGCCATGGCGTCCTCTTCGCAGTCAAAGACCCGGGCGGGGCCTTCGTGCACCAGCATCTCGGGCGCCACAGCGGAACGCTTGACCACGCAGGAGTCGGGAGCCAGGTTGCCCTTCAGCACAGCGATGCCGCCGGTCTTGCTGTAGGGATTATCCACCGTGCGGATGACCTCCGGATTCTTATTGACAGCGCCGCTGATGTTCTCGCCGACGGTCTTGCCGGTGCAGGTGATCTGATCCAGATGCAGCAGTCCCAGCTTGCTGATCTCCTTCATGACAGCGTAGACGCCGCCCGCTTCGTTGAGATCCTCCATATAAGTGGGGCCGGCGGGAGCCAGATGGCAAAGGTTGGGGGTCTTTTCGCTGATGGCGTTGGCGATGTCCACGTTCAGCTCGATGCCGCATTCGTGGGCGATGGCGGGCAGATGGAGCATGGAATTGGTGGAGCAGCCCAGGGCCATGTCCATGGTCAGGGCGTTCTCGAAGGCGTCCATGGTCAGGATGTCCCGGGGACGGATGTTCTTCTTCACCAGTTCCATGATCTGCATGCCGGCGTGCTTGGCCAGCATCAGCCGTGCGGAATAGGCGGCGTGGATGGTGCCGTTGCCGGGCAGACCCATGCCCAGCACCTCAGTCAGGCAGTTCATCGAGTTGGCGGTGTACATGCCGGAGCAGCTGCCGCAGGAGGGACAGGTCTTCTCCTCGTATTCCAGCAGCTTTTCGTCGGTGATCTTGCCGGCGCTGTAGGCACCCATGGCCTCGAACATGGAGGAAAGGCTGGTCTTGTGACCGTCTACCCGTCCGGCCAGCATGGGGCCGCCGGAGACAAAAATAGTGGGGATGTTCAGCCGGGCCGCCGCCATCAGCAGGCCGGGGACGTTCTTGTCGCAGTTGGGCACCATGACCAGCGCGTCAAAGGCATGGGCCAGCGCCATGGATTCGGTGGAGTCGGCGATCAGATCCCGGGTGACCAGCGAATACTTCATGCCCACATGGCCCATGGCGATGCCGTCGCAGACGGCGATGGCGGGGAAAACGATGGGGGTGCCGCCGGCCATGGCGACGCCCAGCTTGACGGCCTCGACGATCTTGTCCAGATTCATGTGGCCGGGGACGATTTCGTTGTGGGAGCTGACGATGCCGATCAGCGGGCGGTCCATCTCCTCATTGGTGATGCCCAGCGCATGGAACAGGGAGCGGTGGGCGGCGCTCTTCGCGCCTTTGGTGACGGCGTCACTTCTCATAAATGATCCTTCCTTTGCTATATCATGCTGCCGCAAATTAGACATATGATTACATTATAAGTTGTCCGATGACAGCTGTCAAGAGGGGAAAGCGTCAAAATCTGTGTTTTTTCCGCCGCAAACCATAATCAGCCGCGTCTTGCCGACGGTTTTCCAGATCCGAAAGCCCATCCGCCCGTAAAGGGAGATAGCGCGGCGGTTTTCCCGGAAAACATAGAGAAATATGCCCTTGCCGGCCTGCCTGCTCTGCTCCATACAGAAGCGGATCACTTCGGTGCCGATCCCCTGCCCCCGAAATTCCGGCAGGATGTACAGATCGTCCAGCTCGTAAACCTCGCTGGGGATCAGGTGAAGATATCCGACCTGCCCGGCATCCCGCAGGATGACGGTGTACCCGCCGATCTGCGACTGGAGCTTATGACGCACCCAGTCCTTTGCACGGGGAATGTCCACCGACACGGGATCCTCATACCGGTCGATCAGCTCTTCACAGAAGCGGAAAATGACCGGGATGTCCTCCGCCCCGGCGGAAGCATAGCGCAGAATCAGATCACCCGGCTGCTGTGTCTCGTCACATGGCAGCCCACATTGACCGCCAGCGGCAGGCCGGCGATGTGGGTGGGATAGGTCTCGATGTTAACGGCCAGAGCGGTCACATCCCCGCCGAAGCCCTGGGGACCGATACCGAGGGCGTTGACCGACTCCAGCATCCGCTGCTCCAGATCGGCATAGAAGGGATCGGGATTCCGCTCCGCCACATCCCGGCAGAGGGCCTTCTTGGCCAGATACGCCGCCAGCTCAAAATCGCCGCCGATGCCGACGCCCACGACAATGGGCGGGCAGGGATTGCCGCCGGCCTTTCGGATCACGTCGGTGACCTCGGCCACGATCTTTTCGGGGGTGGCGGAGGGGGTCAGCATCCGGACGGCGGACATATTCTCGCTGCCGAAGCCCTTGGGCGCAACCGTGACCTTCACCTGTTCGCCGGGCACCATGGACAGATGCAGAACGGCGGGGGTGTTGTCGCCGGTGTTGTGGTCCCGGCGGACAGGGTCGCTCACCACCGAGCAGCGAAGGTACCCTTCCAGATAGCCCCGGGAAACGCCCTCGTTGACGGCGGCATTCAGGTCTCCGCCCACCAGGTGGACATCCTGCCCGATCTCCAGAAAGACCACCGCCATGCCGGTGTCCTGACAGATGGGAACATTCAGCTCCTTGGCGGCGTCCAGGTTGCGGCAAAGGTCGCAGAGCACGCCCCTGGCCAGGGGGCTATGCTCCTTTTCCACGCTTTGTGCCAGAGTATCCGCCAGACTTTGGGGCAGAAACTGGTTGGCCTCGATGCAAAGATCCCGGACCGCATCGGCGATCAGGGAAACCGGAATTTCTCTCATAGCAAATTCTCCTCACAAACAAAAATACGGTCAGAATACCTCTTTGCCCAGAATGAACACCTTGTCGGGCTTGCTGTAGGGCAGGAAGGGGTCGGCGCTGTACAGGGAGAAATCGGCGTCCTTGCCGGGAACGAGGGAGCCCACCCGGCTGTCGATACCGGCGATGCGGGCGGCGTTGATGGTAATGCTCTTCAGGGCCTCCTCCCAGGGAAGACCGGCGCCCACGGCGATGCCGGCGCAGAGGGGCAGATACTGGATGGGGATAACCGGATGGTCGGTGCAGAGGGCCATTTCCATGCCCTTGCGGTGCATCTCCGCCATGCCGCCCACGTTGAGATTGCGCAGCTCCGGCTTGGAGCGGTCGCAGAGGATGGGGCCGCAGATGGCCTGGACGCCCTCCTCCTGCAGCATATCCGCCACCATCCAGCCTTCGGTGCAGTGGACGATAACATAGTCCAGATTGAACTCACGGCCGATGCGGATGGCAGTGAAGATATCGTCCGCCCGGTGGCAGTGGATGAAGGCCTTTTTCTCCCGGCGCAGAACCGGCAGCAGGGCTTCGCATTTGCTGTCGTATTCCGGCTCGTCCAGCTCTTCATCGACGGCTGCATCCTCCAGATCCTTCATATAGCGCTGGGCCTTTTTCAGCTGCTCCCGGATGATGGCAGCGGTGGCCATACGGGTGTTAGGAGCCAGGTTCTTGTCGTGGTAAACAGTCTTGGGATTTTCACCCAAAGCGAACTTCATGCCGGCATTGTCGGTGAGCAGCATGTCATCAATCCGCCGCCCGCTGGTCTTCATGGCGACCCACTGCCCACCGATGGGATTGGCGCTGCCAGGGCCGGTGAGAACGGTGGTCACGCCGCCTCTGGCTGCCTCACCAAAGCAGCGGTCCATGGGGTTGACTGCATCCACCGCCCGGAGTTGAGGGGTGGACGGGTCGCTTTCCTCGTTGCCGTCATCCCCCTCGAAGCCCAGGCCGTCCTCCCACATGCCCAGATGGCAGTGAGCGTCAATGAAGCCGGGGTAGAGACTGCGGCCTTCGGCGTTGTAAAACTCCTCGCCCTCCAGAAAGGAAAGGCCGTCCATGGAGCCCATTTCGGTGATTTTCCCGTCCGCAAAGCGCAGAAAGCCGTTTTCCAGCTCGCTGCCCTCCACAGGAATAATATGCGCATTGATAATCAGCATCTTTTTTCTCCTTGCCGTTTTGAGATCGGGCAGGAAACCGCCTGACGGCCCTGCACTTCATCGCTTTCGCCGGACAGAATGTCCGGCTGATTTTTATTATAATGCATCCTGAGCAAAGCCGCAACCCCTGAAGACGCCGGACTTCGGAACTTCTTCTGCGGCAGGAATCAGGATGCCCAGAGCTTCTCTGAAATAACACTCCCGTACCGATTGTGATTCCCGTCAAATCGGCCAGTGTTTTCCGGATCCAGTTTGGAATTTTTGATATTCTGACCGAAAATTGTAAGTTTCACCAAACTATTCTCTTCATCCTATACAGAATAGCCAAAATACCATTTTCTCTATTTACATTTCTGAAGCACTATGCTATTATAAACATGCAACTTCCTTCATTACCCTTTCACTTTCCCTTATTTCTGACCGTCCGTTTCGACAGACGGTTCTTTTTTTGCCCAAAAGAAAGACCCGGCCCGCTGAATCAGCGAACCGGGCCTTTTCATTCTCACAATCCGGCCAGCAGCCCCGGCAGAGGGCTCAGATCGGAAAAGGTCCAATCCTGGCCGAAGTCCGGACAGCGGCCCCGGCGGTCGATGACCACCGCGCGGCAGCCGAAGCGCGCAGCTGCTTCCGCATCCTTCCGCTCATCTCCCACCATGATCATTTCGGAGGAAGAAACGCCGAAGCTGTCCGCAATGTCCTCCAACCCCCCGGGATTGGGCTTGCGCCAGCCGCAGGAAAGGGAGGAAACATACCGGTCAAAGAAGGGCATCAGATCGGCGCAGCCGTCCCTGTGCAGCTCATCCGGCATCCCGGTCGCCACATCGGTCAAAGCGGCAATCCGGTATCCGGCGTCCCGCAGCTGCTGCAACACATCTGCCGTCTCCGGAAAAAGAACCGGCGTCAGCTTCATGGAGCCGTAGAAAATCCGGATGACCTCCTGCAGGGAAAAGCTTCCCGGCCAGTGGGCACAGGCGTCACCGAAAATGACTTCAGGCGGATACTCCCGCTCCCGATACCGGACACTGGGGTTATAGGAGCGCAGAATCTCCAGTGAGCGGCCCAGATCCGCATCTGTCAATTCCGGCAGCAGCTCCCTGCGAACCCGCTCCAGCGCTGCGGGATAGAAATCGATCCATACGCCGGGCATGTCCCGGTATTCCATCAGCGTGCCGCCGATGTCAAAAACGATGACCTTCATGATGCGCTCCCTCCGTCTCAGGACGCCGCTTTCTGACGGCGGAATTCTCTGGGCGAACAGGCATGAGCCTTCTTGAACACCCGGTTGAAGGTTTTTACGTTCTGAAAGCCGGACTGGCCAACAATCTCCGTCACGGACAGGGCGGTGTTGGTCAGCAGCCACTCGGCGCGCCGCAGACGAAGCGTTGTCAGATATTCATGGAAATTGATGCCGGTATGGGTGCGGAAAAATCGGGAGAAATAGTTCATGTTGAACCCCATGGCATCTGCACAGTCCTTCAGGGAAATATCCGAGGTGTAGTTTTTCTGCAGGAAACAGAGCGCCCGCTTGAAGCCGGAGTCCTGCCCGGCCTGCCGCAGCCCTTCCACCTCTTCCTCCGGAAGCTCCCGGAGAACCACCAGCATCATGTCATAGATCAGCGCCCGGATGGCCAGCTGATAGCCTTCCTTCCGGGAGGTGAATTCCTCATACATCCGCTGCGCGATGTCCTGCATCTTCAGCCGGGCGATCTCC
>JAQXNQ010000031.1 GCA_029098085.1 Oscillospiraceae bacterium | reverse complement strand
CCATCAACAGATTGCACAAATAAAGTTCCATCGCTTTCGTTCGCGCGAAAGCTGAGAGAAGTCCTTATGGCCTTCTCTCGGGCTGGTATCACCTATCGACCTTTGCCAAGGATTATGGGTCAAGGGGCTTGCTCCTTGCGGGTCCCGGACACGGCCTTCGGCCTTAGTCTGGCGGAGCCCGGTCGCGCTCCGCAGAGCGCGAAATCCTGCTCCTCCGCGCCCCTTCGCGAATTACCCTCACAGAGAAAGAGCACTCACGCGCAAGAAGCCTGTCTTTTCGGAGCGCAGCGCAGAAAAGCGCGGCCGTCAGCTTGGCCGCGAAGGGTTCTTGCAGCTTTCCCCTTCAGGGGAAAGCGACGTAGAGCCGCAAGATTCTTCTTCGAGACCCCATGCCCGCTTCCAGCGGGCATATATTTTACCTTCTTTGTGCAACTTTTTTGCAAAATACATTTTCGACAGACTGAAGCGCGAAGGCGGCAGACAATCCGCTTTCGCGCTTTTGCGCTTCCATAATTTGTTTCAGATAACCCGCATCTGCTCCCATTTGTGGCCCTTCCAGCGCCAGACGAAGCAGGTGACCCGGGCGATCCAGTCGATGGTCATGGCGATCCAGATGCCGATGACCCCCAGTCCGAAGGCGCTGCCCAGCAGGAAGCTCAGTCCGATGCGGCAGATCCACATGGAGGTCATGGAGACAACCATCGTGAACCGGGCGTCACCGGCAGCCCGAAGGGCGTTGGGCAGGGTGAAGGACGCCGGCCAGAGGGGGATGGCCATGGCGCTGTGGATGATGGTCAGGGTGCGGCCCAGTGCAGCAGTCTCGGCGGACAGGCCGAAGCAGCCGACCAGCTGGTTGGAGAAGAGGATGATCAGCAGGTTGGTCACGGCCATGGCCGCATAGGTCAGCTTCATCAGCAGTCCGGCGTAATGACGGGTCTGTTTGTAGTCGCCTGCCCCCACGCACTGCCCCACCACCGTGATCATGGCCAGACCGATGGCGGAGCCGGGAATCACCGCGATGCTGCAAAGGGTATTGGCGATGGCGTTGGCCGCCGTAGACACCGTTCCAAAGCCGGCGATGAGGCTGGCCACCAGCAGCTTGCCCACCTGAAACAGGCCGTTCTCCAGGCCGGTGGGGACGCCCACCTTCAGAATGGAGCGGATGATGCCGAAATGCAGCCGGATCCGCAGCAGATGCTGGATGCAGAGGGGATTCTGCCGTTGATGGAGCAGCACCAGCATGATCGCCGCCGCCAGCATCCGGGCGATCAGCGAGGCGGTGGCCGCACCGGCCACCCCCATGCCGAAGCCGTAGATGAAAATGGCGTTTCCGGCGACATTGACCAGATTCATCAGCAGAGAAGCCAGCATGGAAACCTTGGAGTTGCCCATGGAGCGGAAAAGGGCGGCGCCGCTGTTGTACAGGGCCAGAAACGGATAGCTCACCGCCGACAGCAAAAAGTAGATCAGGGCGTTGTCCATGACCTCCGCTTCAATATGACCGAAAATTCCGGACAGAATCGGTCGGCGGAAAATCAGCGACAGCGCCATGACTACCAGCGAAAGAAAGGACACCGCGTAAATCAGCTGTCTGGCGGAAACCCGGGCGTTCTCCAGATCCTGTCTTCCCAGATACTGGGACGCGACCACCGCGCCGCCGGTGGCCAGGGCGGAGAAGATGTTGATCAGCAGAATGTTGATGCTGTCCACCAGTGAAACGGCTGAAACCGCCGCTTCTCCGCAGGAGGAGACCATGACGGTATCGGCAGCGCCCACGGCCATAGCGAGGAATTGCTCAATAACAAGGGGGATAATCAGTGCCTGTAATTGCTTCTTGTTAAACATGAAGGCTCCTTTTCCGGCGGCTGTATGAAATGTACCGCTTCCATTGTGCGCCTTTTTTGCGGAAATGGCAAGGGCAAACGGTCCGGTTTGGACGAAAATCCGCTTTTTTCAGATAAAGCAGCAAAATATGCGCTGATGATGGGGGAATTTTACCCGGATTTTACAGGAGAAAACCCAAAAATCCCCGGAGCCGAAGCCCCGGGGATGAAGGGGAGAGAGGAATTATTTCTTTCTGCGCAGCGCGGTCACGGCCAGCAGAGCAGCGATGCCTCCAGCGTGGATATGCACCGCAAGTTCAGGTTCGTTCCACCGCCATGACGCAGGTATAGTCCCTTTCGGGAAGGGAAATCGTCCGAATCCGCACCGGGATACCGAAGGCGGCCTCCAGCCGATCCTCCCGGATGATGTCGGCCGTGTCGCCGTACACCGTGGAGCCGTCCGGCATCAGCAGCAGGGACTTGCAGGAGATGTCCAGCGCATGCTCCGGAAAATGGGTGTTGATGATGGCCGAAAGGCCCTGCCGCTCGCAGAGCTCCCGCAGCACCCGCAGCACCACCTGCTGATTTTTGAAATCCAGATTGGATTCCGGCTCGTCCAGCACCAGCAGCTCCGGTTCGCCTGCCAGCGCCCGGGCGATGAGCACCAGCTGATACTCGCCGCCGCTGATTTCGCTGCAGAGCTTGTCCCGCAGGTGAGGGATGCCCACCGTTTCCAGACAGTGATCCACAATCTCCCAGTCGCGCTTTCCGGGCTGGGCCAGCTCGCCCAGATGAACGCCCCGCCCCAACACCACCATCTCCCGCACCGTGTAGACAAAGGACGGAAGCCTGGCCTGGGGCACATAGCCCACCCGCTTCCAGAACTCCTTGTGCCGTAGGGTGCGGATGTCGGTATCGTCCAGATAGGAGCCGCCCTCGGTCCAGTGCAGCAGACCCAGCATGCACTTCATCAGGGTGGTTTTGCCCGCGCCGTTGGCGCCCAGCACCGACAGAATGCCCGGCTGGTCAAAGCAGAGATTCACATGCTGCAGCACCTGACGGCCCCGGCGGTACCGGAAGCCGCCCTCTTTTACTTCAAATTTCATGGCAGCTCCTTTCACTCGGCTCTGATGCCGCCGGTTTTCCGCAGCAGAAGGATGAAGAAGGGTGCGCCGATCACCGCCGTCAGAATCGAGACCGGGATTTCCGAGGTGGAAACGCACCGGGCCAGGGTGTCGATGATCAGCATGAAGATGGCGCCGAAGCCGATGCTGGCCGGAACTACCCGCTTGTTGCTGCTGCCGAAGATCATGCGGGAAATGTGGGGGATCAGCAGTCCCACCCAGCCGATGAGGCCGCACATGGACACCACCGACGCGGTGATCATGGTGGCGCCCAGCACCACCAGCGCCCGGATCCGCCGGACCGGAATGCCCAGGGCGGCGGCTTCCTCCTCCGGCAGGGTCATGGCGTCCAGCTTCCACCGGAACAGGAAGATCAGCACCATGCCGCCCAGAATAAAGGGCAGACCCAGGGTCAGATTGCTCCAGGTGGCGCTCTGCATATTGCCCATGAGCCAGAAGGTGATGGCAGGCAGCACATCTTGCGGGTCCGCCGTGTATTTGACCAGCGAGACCAGCGCCGAAAACAGGGCGCTGATGACCATACCGGCCAGCACCATCATGATCATCGGCGATCCGGTGCGGGTGTGGCCCACCAGATAGACCAGCGCCACCGCCAGCAGACCCGCCGCCAGAGCAGAGGCCTGCACTGCCATGGCCGAAAAGCCAAAGAGGATGCCCACCACCGCCCCGAAGGAGGCGCCGGTGGCCACGCCCAGCGTGTCCGGCGTAGCCAGCGGATTGGAGAACAGCGCCTGAAAGGCGGCGCCCGCCGCGCTGAGTCCCGCGCCCGCCAGCAGCGCCAGCAGAATCCGGGGCAGCCGGATGTCCAGCACCACCTTGCGCATATTGTCGGTAATGTCCGCCTGGGGGAAGGCCCCCGGCAGCAGCACGGCCAGCACCTGTCGGGGCGTTACCGAAAACCGCCCCATGCCCAGCGCGGCCAGAGAGAGCAGCACCATCGCCAGCAGAATGCCGGCTGTCCACAGGAGATTCCGCTTTTGCCGATTCATGGCTCAGCCCTTGAAATCGTTGGCCGCGGCAGAGGAGGGATTGTACATCCGGTCGATCTGCTCATCGGTCAGGGAAACGCCGTACAGCTCCTGATAGTAATCGCGGACCTCAGCGGTGATGTCCAGCTCGGGGAACAGGTCGGGGTAGACCTTCTGGGCCATCCACAGCAGGGTGACGGGGGTGTCGGCGCTGGGGGTGTAGCTGCGGTAGGTGCCCAGGGGCAGCTTGTAAACCTGTCCCTCCTGAACGGCCTTGACGGTGCTCCAGTCATCGCTGCCGATGGCGTTGTTCATCAGGTCGTCGGGCTGGGTGGGGGTGAAGTTGGTGATGAAGATCACGTCGGGATCCCACTGATATACCTGCTCCATGGTGATGACCGCGTTGGAGTTGTCGGCCTGTACCTCTTCGGCAGCGTTTTTGGCGCCCACAGCTTCGGCCCAGAACTGTCCGAAGAAGTTTTTGCCGGAGGTAATCATCTGGTTTTCATTGTACTGGAACAGGAACAGCACCTTTTTCTGTTCCTCCTCGGGAATGTCGGCCACCACAGCCTGAATCCGGTCGTAGACCTCCTGGCTGTAGGCGGAAATTTCCTCGCTCTTGCTGCTTTCCGGGAAGATCTGGCTCAGCAGGGCAATCCACTGGTCATAGGTCTCGAGGATGTCATAGCCGAATTTGCTGGGGGAGACGCCCACAGCGGGAATACCGGCGTTGTCCAGGGCATCCATCAGGCCGCTGTTGCCGGCGGCGCAGAAGACCACATCCGGTTCCAGCGTCATCAGCTGCTCGATGTTCAGGTCGCTGCCGGTCATGAAGGAGGTGTCCGCCTCCAGAATCTCCGGGAACAGCTCGCCCAGCAGGCCGCTCTTGGCAGCGCTCATGCAGGTGGGATGGATGCCGACCAGCTTTTCAGCCGAACCGAGAAACACGGTCAGCACCGATGCCAGCGGATAGATGTCCGCCACTACAACCCGGTTGACCTCAGAGGGCAGCACAACCTCCCGTCCGGCGTGATCCGTCACGGTGATGGTGTCGGCCTTCGGCTCAGAGGAAGCGGTTTCGGAGGAAATTGCCTGAGAGGAGGCTGTTTCAGAGGAAACGGCAGAGGAAGCTTCCGGTTCGGAGGAAGAAACGGTGCCGCCGGACTGTCCGCAGCCGGAGAGCATGGACAGAGCGAGGGCCGCCGAAAGCAGCAGGGAGAGAATTTTCTTTTTCATGGGAATCAGATCCTTTCGTATGGGAGGGAGGACGAATGCTCAGATCAGGGCGGCAAGCTGCCGGTCCAGCCAGAGGCCAAAGGCCTCTCCGGCAAAAACGGGGATTTCCTTCCGCCAGATGCGGCCGGAATAGCCCTCGTGTGGGAACCGGAGGAAGGGCTTGTCCGGGGGGAGAACGTACTGGTACATAGGGTCGGCGATGACCAGCGAGGCTTTTTCCGCAGCGGCGGCGATTTCAGTTTCATCACCGGTGCGGAGATCCCGCCCGTCCAGCACACCTCCGTCCATCTCCAGCGGACAGAGCACCCGGGCGGCAAGCCCTCTTTGCTCCAGCGCCCGCCGGAGGGAGGCCGCCCAAACAGCTTCGCCGATGATCAGGGGGGCGTCCTCGGCTGGAGCGAGGCGGCCGCCCTTCATGGGAGACTGACAGCATCCCGTCTGTGCGGCAGCGTCCAGTGCCGCCAGCAGCTCTTCGGCCCTTCCCATGGGAATGCCGGAAACCCAGGGCGTACCGTACCGGCTCTGCAGCAGCTCGGCCAGGGGCTGTCCCGCCGCCGAGACCACCAGATTCACATGGGCCTCGCCTGCCGCCGTCAGGTTTTCCCAACGGTCGCCCATGGCCCAGCAGGAGCGGACGGCAAGGCCGTTTTTGGTGAGGGTGTCCCGCAGGGCTTCCACCGTACCGGTGACCGAAAAGTCCAGCGGCGTCACGCCCAGCAGGTTGACGGCCGGTCTGCCTGTCAAAGGCGCAGGGCGGACATTTTCAGGGCAGAACCGCCGGGCGACGCCGGCCAGTGCCATTCCGGCCCCCGACAGATAGGAATGGGTGCCGTTGGTGGCAAAGCCGAAGGCGGGGATGCCGGTGCGCCGCTCAATGAGCCGGGCCATGCCGGGAAAATCGGTGCCCATCATCATCGGAATCGGCGTGCCGCAAAGGGCGATGAACCGGGGCTGCAGCTGCGCTGCCGTCCGGCAGACATCCCGGATCAGCTTGTCCTCGTCCCCCAGCATGGCCTCCATTTCGGTGAGGGCGGAGATGTACACCATGGAGGGCATCGAATACCAGCGGGGCTCGTCGTGGGTGTTGTAGGTGGAATTGCAGCCGGAAGCGTCGTGCATGACCGTCATGCCGCCCAGCTCGTACAGAGCGGAGCAGACGCCGGACACATCTGCCGTATAGGTGGACAGAATGGAATTGACCTGTTTCATCCGCAGCACCCCCATCCCTTGACTTGAATGATGGACGGCACGTCCTGCTCCGCGAGGATGGCCTCCCGCATTTCCTTCGCCAGCCGGCAGATGCCGTCAAAGCCGTACTGGTCGCCGCCCTCCAGCAGGTTGATGAAGTAACCGGTGCCGGTGAAATAAGCGGCCTTCTGTCCGATGGCCAGCAGCTTTCCGTCAGCCTGGCGGGCGGCATCGTGGGGCAGCAGCCCCATTTTAGGATGAACGGTGGCGCAGATCTGCAGCTGGGGCGCATGCTCCTGCAGCCAGAGAAAATCGTTTCTTTCTTCCGGAATGAAGCCGTCAGCGTAGACGGTGCAGACCTGAATGCCGTGCCGCAGCAGCAGCCGGGCCAGACCCAGGGGCCGGGTGGTGGCGGTGTAGTCAATGGCCACCTGAACGCCCTGCAGAGCCCGGGCGGTTTGCTCCATGGCTTCTTCCGCAGCTTGCTCCCAGCTGTCCAGATCGGGCAGAGGAAGGGACAGGGCCTCGCAAAGAGTCTGCAGATGGCGGCGGATTTCTTCGCTGTCGTAGCTCAGAGGCAGGTGCAGATGCTGCTGCCCCAGCCGCTGCTGCAGGGTATCTCCGGCCAGACGAGCCGCCGGGTTGATTGAAATGCAGAGACTGCTCTTTGCCATCTGCTGGAAGCTGTCGTAGTCCTGATACTCCGTGATGGCCCGGAAGGGACGGCCGCTCTGCCGGATGATGCGGAAAAGGTCATTTTCTTCACTGAGCGGGGTCAGGGTTCCCACCAGGCTGATGCCGCCGTCCTGGGGAGCCGGGTGCAGCAGGCTGTACAGCTGCTGCCGCATCTTGGCATCGGGTGGGGTTTTGCTCTTGCGCATAATGGGGTTCATATAACAGTCGGTGAAATCAATCTGCGGCCAGGTTTCCCGCAGTTTTTTATAAACGTAATGCAGGTCGCAGCCCACAAAATGGTGCACACAGCTGGTGAACAGCAGCACCGCCCGGGGAGTGTAGGGGAGCTTATGCAGAATGTCCGCCACACCGTCCAGAATCAGCTGCTCCATATCGCCCTCCAGCAGATCCCGCTCCTCCACGGCAATGGTGGAAAACCGGTGGGAGGCACCCATTTCCGCTGCCGTGAGCACCACACCCCGCAGACAGCCCTGGGCACAGACGAAGATCTGATGGGCTTCCGGCACCAGCATGCCCACATGGACAATGTTCCAGGGTCCCCGGGCCGGAGCGGCATACTCCAGCGTACTGTCAAAGGGTGCCGGAAAGGCGCAGTCCCGGATGGGAAGGCGGCAGCCGGAGGGAGCGGTTTCGTGCAGAGAAATCATACGGGCTCCTTTCTGCAGGCACGCAGCACGCCGTCGGCCAGGGCTTCGTATTCCCGGGCCATGTCGCTGTCAGGGAAGGCGGCGAAAACCGTCTGATGCAGCTCGTCCGCCTTCTGGACGGTTTCGCTGAAGGGGAGGGCGCCCACGATGCGGCTGTGAATGTCCCCGGCCAGCTCCTGCACCTTTTCCTCCTCCCGGGGGACATTCCGCCGGTTGAGAATCAGCCCGCCCAGGGAGGCATATCCCCGGTCGGCGAAGTTCTCCACCGCTACGGCGATGTTGGCGGCGGCATGGATAGCCATGTTTTCGCCGGAGGTGACGATGAAGACCTGCTCGGCATAGCCCTCCCGGATGGGCATGGCGAATCCGCCGCAGACCACGTCCCCCAGCACATCATACAGCACCACCTCCGGCGCATAGCGGGAAAAGGCCTCCTTTTCCTCCAGCAGCTCCAGCGCGGCGATGATGCCCCGTCCGGCGCAGCCCATGCCGGGGGTGGGGCCGCCCGCCTCTACGCAGAGTACGCCGAAGTCCCCTTCGGTGACCATCTCCTCCAGGGCGATGGATTTTCCTTTCCGCCGCACCAGATCCAGCACCGTTTCCACCGGCCTGCCGCCGTGGAGGTTGATGGTGGAGTCGGCCTTGGGGTCGCAGCCGATCTGCATGACCTTCATACCTCTGCGGGCGAAGGCTGCCGAGAGATTGGATACGGTGGTGGACTTGCCGATGCCGCCCTTGCCGTAAACCGCAATTTTGATCACGAGTATTCCTCCTGTATGTCTGTCAAAATGGAAAACGCCCTTTCACCAAACCGGCGAAAGGGCGCAGAAAGAGCCTGATGGGGTTCCCGGACAACCGGGAGCGCGCTGTGTTCCGCTTCCGCCTTCTGACTTTGAGCGGCCCGGGGCCGGCATCGTCAATTCAGTACGGGTGATGAGGAAAAGGGGCTTACCATCAGGATTCCTTCCGGTGTGCGCGGCTTTTCCAATGTTCAGTATAGCACAGGAAAAAATTTTTCGCAAGAGCCCGTGCCGGTTTTCTTGACGGAGGGAAAATTTGTGGTACACTGAAAGCAGAACGCCGCGCTTTTTCTCACGCATAAATGACGGAAAGGAGCGGCATGCTGAAAGGGGAGAACGCCGGTGAAGCCGGTTCGGGAAGAAGCTTTTACGCTGGAGCAGCGGGAGTGCCGCCTCTGGCAGATCGGGGAAGGAAGCGGCCCGCTTCCGCTGGTACTGGCCCTCTGCGGCGAACAGCTGCCGGAGGAGCTGCCGGAGATTCTGAAGGCCCTGTCCGGCTGTCCGCCCTTTCTGCTCTGCAGCTTTGTCCCGCTTGACTGGAACCGGGACTGTACGCCCTGGCCGGCACCGTCTCTTTTCAGAGGCGAGCAGCCCTTTGCCGGAGAGGGCGCGGCGACCCTCGGGTTTCTCCAGGAGCTGAACCGCGTTCTCCGCAGCCGGGAGGCGGTATCAGAAACCCTGCTGCTGGGCTATTCGCTGGGCGGTCTGCTGGCCTTCTGGGCAGTTTGCAGCAGCGGGAGCTTTGCCGGCTGTGCCAGCTGCTCCGGTTCGCTCTGGTATGACGGCTGGCTGGATTTTCTGGAGGAGCATCCGCCTTCTCCCTGGCAGCGGGTGTATCTGAGTCTGGGCAGAACCGAAGAGAAGGCCCGCAATCCCCGCATGGCGCAGGTGGGAGAGGCGACCCGTCGGAGCTTTGAGCGGCTGCAGCGGGCGGAGGTGCCGTCCCGGCTGGTCTGGCAGGACGGCGG
>JAQXNQ010000030.1 GCA_029098085.1 Oscillospiraceae bacterium | reverse complement strand
ATTATTTCTGCTCACGCAGCCGGATCACCGCCCGGATGGCGGCAAACAGCACACCGGCTATGGGCCAGATCAGACCGCTGCGGCTCCAGCCCAGCCTGGAGAAACCGGCCGCCAGAAAAACAGCCGTTACCACTGGCCAGTAGATTCCGCCCACGATCTCCGCCTTTTTCTCGGTTCTGCGCTGCACCGGCGTATATTCGCCCAGCTGCAGCAGCTTGTCAAAGCTTTCCTGTATCATGCAGACCCAAACCAGCAGCAGAACGCCCAGCGCCACCATGGCCAGCAGAATGCCCACGCAAAGGATCAGCGCCCATTCGCCGGCCTCCAGTGCCGCCGCACCCATCAGCGGCACCACACCCAGAATGCAGAGGCTCACGCCGGATATAAGCCCGGTCAGATAGGTTTTCCGGAACTGATCCCGTTTTTCCAGCACCGTATCCGAAGCGCCGAAGGCCAGCTGAATCTCCCCTTCCTCCAGATAGCGGTACTGCTCCATCCGAACGCCGCCGATCAGAAACAGCGCCACCGCCAGGGCGATCAGCAGAAGCAAAACGATGACGCCCACTCCGCCTGCCATGTTTTCAGAAAGAACGCCCGACCGCTCAGAGGCTCCACCCAGCAGGATCAGCGGCACCGGCGACAGCACACAAAGCGCGCTTCCCGCCGCAAACAAAGCGGCTCTTTTCCGGGAACAGTGAAGAAAATCCTCCGCCTCCGCCGCGGAGATCCGCAAGGCAGGGTCCGCATCGGAGGAAGACTCCTCTTCAGAGGACTTTCCCTCCTCCTTCAGCAGATAATCGGTGCTGACGCCGAACAGCTCGCTGAGCTGCACAATCCGGCCCAGGTCCGGCAGAGAGGAGGCGCTTTCCCATTTGGAGACGGCCTGACGGGAAACCCCCATCCGCTCCGCCAGCTCCTCCTGAGACCAGCCGCGCTTTTTTCTCAGATCAATGATTTTGTCTGCAAGGGTCATATGAATCGCTCCTTTGTATCTGATGGCTCTATCATACCTCAAACACCACCGATTCACAAGAAAGTCCGGCTGGAACTTTGTCAACCGCCGGTTGCATCTGCAAAAAAGTCCTCATTCTCCGTACAGGGCAAACCGGTCCAGCAGATTCATCAGATTCAGCTTGTTGGCAAACAGCTGCCGGTAGGTGACGGTTTTGGTCTTCCCCGCGGCGGACAGCCTGGCCAGCTCTGCGACAGTCCTGTCATACTCCGCCTGCAGCGCCTGCTGCATATCCTCCAGCCGCCCCAGCTTCTGAATGGCGGCATCCGCATCGCAGACGGTATAGCTTCCATTTTCCCGGACGGTCAGCCGCGTCATGTCTGCGCCTCCTGTCCTCTGACACAGGCACAGAAGCAGTCTCCCCGCTCCTCAAAGTTCTTAAAGAAACCGTAGCTGGCTGCCGCCGGTGACAGCAGGCAGATTTTCCCCTTGGGCGTCACCTGCTTCGCCGTTTCGACCGCTTCCTTCAGACCGGCAACGGGATGAACCGGCCGACTGTAGCCCAGCTCCTCCAGCATCCGCCCGATCCGCAGACCGCTGTCCGGCATGAGGATCAGATGCTCCGGCGGATTCTGCATCAGATACTCGCACAGGCTCCGGTAATCGATGCCCCGGTCCATGCCGCCCAGCAGCAGACTGCCCACGCCGGGATGCTTCAGGCTCTCCATGGCCTGAATGGCCGTCTCGCAGGCGGTGGAGATGGAGTCGTCGTAATAGGTGACCCCGTCATAGGTGCCGATGTTCCGCAGCCGGTGGGGAAGCGGCGAAAAGTCGGCAATGGCCGTCAGAAAAGCCTCGTCCGAAACGCCGTACAGCCGGGCCACGCCGTAGGCGGTCATGATATTGTACAGATTGTGCTCTCCCACCAGCGGGCAGCAGCCCTCCGGCAGCAGCAGCGTGTGGCCGCCGCAGCGGATCTCCCGGCCATTGACCGAAATGTCCCCCTCCCCGTTCTGGCAGAGGGTGAACCGTTTGGCCGCAAGGGGCGCCACATCATCTTTCTGCAGCAGGTTGCAGAAATAATAGTCCCCCGTCTTCTGATACCGGCAGATGTTCCGCTTGGCGTCAAAATAGGCCTCTTTGGTGCCGTAGTGATCCAGATGCTCTTCAAACAGGTTCAGCAGCACCGCCACATGGGGCGACACCCGGGTGTATTCCAGCTGATGGCAGGACAGCTCATAGACAATGACCGTCTCCGGCCCCACCTGATCCGCCAGGGAAAAGGCAGGAATGCCGATGTTGCCCATGAGCAGGCAGTCTGGGTTGACGCTGTGAATCACATGATGAATCAGGCTGGTGGTGGTGCTTTTGCCCTTGGTGCCGGTGATGCCGATGACCTGATCCCGGAAAGCGTTCAGGAACAGCTCG
>JAQXNQ010000029.1 GCA_029098085.1 Oscillospiraceae bacterium | reverse complement strand
GCCTTCGGTGGCCAGCTTGCCCCGCCAGCCGCTCTCCACATAGTAGCGCTCATCCCGGGCCCAGGTCACAAAACCCCGGATACCGAGAATTCTGCCGGTTTCGCCGCTGTCCACCATGGACTTCAGCTTACGGGCTGCCTCAATATACCGGTTCTGGAAGCAGACGCCGATCCGGGCGCCGCCATCCGAAGCGATGGCGAAGAGCTCGGCCTCCTGTTCCTTGCTGATGGCCGGGGGCTTTTCGGTGAAGACATGGATGCCCCGGCGATGAGCCTCGGCAGCCATGGGAACATGCAGGTAATGGGGTGTGCAGATGTGCAGCACGTCGATCTGCTCGGCGTCCAGCATGCTTTCCAGAGAATCATAGGCGTGCAGACCGTATTTTTCCGCCATGGCCTCCGCCCGTTCGGGACGGATATCGGCGCAGGCGACCAGCTTCACACCCTCCAGCGCGTTCAGTACAGCGGCGTGAACGGCGGAAATGCCGCCGCAGCCGACGATTGCAGCTCTTTTCATTGGAAATTCCTCCAGTTTACAACGTTTCCAGAATCGAGACAAGGGAGTCATGAGCCAGGGTAAAGGCTTCCTCGCCGGTCAGAGCGGTATGCCGCTCCTGCACCTCTTTCTCCAGACCGCCCAGACCGGTGAAGTTGGTCAGATGGGGCTCCAGAGACAGAAAACCTTCATAGCCGCTTTCCTTGAATTTGCCCAGCAGCTCGGCCATGTGGCCGTCGCCCTGTCCGGGAGGAACCACATCTCCACTCTCCTTGAGTGCGTCCTTGATGTGGATATAGGCCACCCAGGGGCGCATCAGCTCATAGGCCTTCACCGGATCCTCGCCGCACTGGACGAAGTTGGCAAAGTCAAAGACGGCCTTGAAGTGGTCGCCGTACAGCTCCTTCATCAGGTCGGCGCAGCGGTCGGCCATATCGCCGTAGATGTCCTTTTCGTTTTCATGGAGCAGGATCAGATCCTGTTTTTCAGCTTCGGCGATCAGCAGCTTCAGCCGGCAGAGTACCTCGTCCCGGTACTGGGCGGGATCGGAGCCTTTCGGCATGAAAAAGCTGAACATCCGGATATAGCGGGTGTTCAGAGCTTTGGCAATGGCGGCCACCCGGCGGAATTTCTCCAGATGGGGCTCAAAATCATCGGTGATGTCGATCTTGCCGATGGGAGAGCCGATGGAGGAAACCTTCACGCCGGCGGCGTCCAGCTTGGCCTTGACGGAGGCGATTTCCTCGTCGGTCAGGTCGGCGATGTTTTTGCCGTCTACGCCGCGGATCTCGATGAACTGCATGCCCAGAGCGGGAATCACCTGCATCTGTTTGTCAAAGCTGGGATCGATCTCGTCGGCGAAGCCGGACAGCTGAATATGAGGGAACATACGCTGTTCTCCTTTCAAAATTTTTCCGGATAACCCGCATCGCCTGACGGAAACCCGGCAGGCGATGGACGGATCAGAGAGAATCAGAGGGAGAGGGGATCAATAGGTACCCTCGGTGTCGAAATGAACGCTTTCGCCGGTCTTGACCTTGGAGGTGGCGACCTTTTCGTTCAGCTTTTCCAGGAACAGATCCTCATCCAGAGGCAGGGTGACAGGCTGTCCCAGCCAGCTGGACAGGTGCATGGCGTTGGAGAGGGTCAGACCGTTGATGCCTTCCTCGCCGCGGGCCACCAGCGGGCCGCCGTTGAGGATGTGATCGGCAAAGGCGGTCAGCACGCCCACATGCTGGGGATTCTGGCCGTCGGTTTCCACATCAACCCACTTCCCGTTGGGCTTCTGGAAGCCGTTGGGGCAGGTCTTGCACCATTCGCGCTCGTTGACCTCCAGCTCGTAGGCGCGCAGGGTAAAGCCGGCTTCAGTCACTTCACAGACCAGCTTGCCCTTTTCCAGGGTGATCTCAAAGCGGTTGGTGCCGGGGGCATCGCCGGTGGTGGTGACGAAAACGCCGGTGGCGCCGTTGGGGTACTCCAGATAAGCGGTCACATCGTCCTCAACCTCGATGTTGTGCCATTTGCCCTCGTGGCAGAAAGCGGTGACCTTGCTGGGCATGCCGCAGATCCACTGAATCAGATCCAGGTTGTGGGGGCACTGGTTCAGCAGAACACCGCCGCCCTCACCGGCCCAGGTGGCTCTCCAGGCGCCGGAGTCGTAGTAAGACTGGGTGCGGTACCAGTCGGTGATGATCCAGTTGACCCGCTTGATCTGGCCGTACACGCCGCTGTCCACCAGCTCCTTCATCTTGCGGAAGACGCAGTTGGTGCGCTGGTTGAACATCATGGCGAAGGTCACGTCACACTGGGCGGCCACTTCGTTCATCTCACGGACGGCCTTGGTGAAGACACCGGCGGGCTTTTCGCACATGACATGCAGGCCCTTCTTCATGGCCTTGATGGACAGGGTGGGGTGCTGATAGTGGGGAACTGCCACGATGACGGCATCGCAGACGCCGGAATCGATCAGGTCGTCGCCTTCCTCAAAAATAACGACGGACTCGGGCAGATTCTTTTTGGCCCACTCACGGCGGCCGGCGTCGCGGTCAGCCACAGCGGCCAGAACCATGCCGGGCACCTTGCCCTCGGTGATGTTCTTGGCGTGGCTGGAACCCATGTTGCCGACGCCGATAATGCCGATTTTTACGCAATCCATAGCAAAACTCTCCTTTTTATTTTTTCCGCGCGGAGCGGAGTATGACGGTTCGATGCTTTCCGACCGGAAATCAGTCGTGGCAGCCGAAGCCGATCAGGTTGTCGCGGCTCTTCTTCAGGCAGACAAAGGGGCTCTCCTGGCAGGTGTCCTGCTCCACCAGAGCGTACTTGGTCTTGCCCATCTCTTCCAGCTTTTTGATGATGGCGGGCCAGTTCAGGTTGCCTTCGCCCACGGGCGCCATGATGTGCTCGTTGCCCTGAACGGTCATGTCCTTGAAGTGGACACAGGGAATCCGGTCCTGCAGCTTGTCCAGCCACTGCAGCACATCGCCGCCGCCGGCCTGCACCCAGTAGGTGTCCAGCGTGAAGCCCATCAGCTCGGCGGGCATGGTTTCCATCAGAACCTCCAGCAGCAGCTTGCCGTTTTCCAGCCGCAGGAACTCGAAGGCGTGGTTGTGGTACATGAAGTACTTACCGGCAGCGGCCATCTTTTTGGCGGGCTCCATGAAGTCCTTGGCAAACTGCTCCACCCAGAAGCCGGACCGGTATTTCTCGGGCATGCCGCCCAGGCCGATATAGTCGCAGCCCAGAATGTTGTGCTCTTCAATCAGAGCGTCGGTGTCGTAGAGGATCCGCTCAGCGGAATTGTGGGTCAGAGCAATCTTCAGACCATTTTCATCGCAGATTTCCCGCAGCACATGGGGGTCAATTTTGCCCAGGCCGGAGACCTGAACCACCTTGTAGCCCATCCCGGCCACCTTTTTCAGGGAGATCCGGATGTCCGATTCCGTCTGGAGATAGGTGCGGAGAGTGAAAAGCTGTGCACCAATTTGCATAAATGATCGTTCCTTTCAAATTGAAATCCAGCATAGCTGTCCATGGCTTCAGTATAACAAAGCAAATCCGGATTGCCAATTGAAAATCCAATGATGTGTATTGCAAAAATCACGATGATGCTTTATAATAGATGAAAAAGATATAAAAAAGAGATGAAACAGACAGAATTTTCAGGGAGGCGCTTTTATGGCAGAGGGTTTTAACATCAGCGGCATGAGCATTCATCACACGGTGAGCAATGAGGCCACGGGGAGCTTTGCGCTGCACTGCCATACCACCTTTGAGATTTACTATTTCATCAACGGCCGGGTCAGCTATCTGGTGGAGGGCAAGCGGTACGAACCCAGTCCCCACAGCATCCTGCTGATGTCGCCCGGCACCTTCCACGGCGTCAAAATCGAGACGGACGAGCGTTATGAGCGGTACGCCCTTCACTTCAATAAAAGTCTGCTCAGCGAAGACCGGGCCCAGATTCTGCTGTCTCCCTTCACCGGCAAGGAGGGCCGGGGGGAGATCTATTTCGAGCGGGCGGACAGCTACTCCATTGAGAGCTATTTTCACTCGCTGCTGGAGTGCGGCAGTCTGGGAGAGGGGCTGCGGGAATACCTGATTCCCATCCGGCTGGAGGCGCTGCTGTCCCAGATCCTGCGGATGGAGCATTCCGGGGACGCCGGCGATGAGCAGGATCAGAGCGGCGCGGTGGAGCGGATTCTGGCCTACCTGAACCGCAACCTCAGCGACGCCATCTCCCTGGACAGCCTCAGCGAGCGGTTTTTCCTCAGCAAAAACCATCTGAACTACCTGTTCAAGCAGGCCACCGGCACCACCGTGAAGAATTATCTGATTCATAAGCGGGTGGCGGCGGCCCACAGCCTGATCCGGCAGGGCTGTCCGGCGGCGGTTGCAGCCCAGCGGGTGGGGTTCCGGGACTACTCCGCCTTTTTCAAGGCCTATAAGAAGATCATCGGCGCCTCTCCCGCCGATGCCATGCCGCAGGAGGACTGAAGAATCTCTTATCCGATCCAGACACCGTTTTGATCGACCCGGTATCCGTCCGGGGTGACGGTATTGGTGAGCATGGCGCCGTCCGCGCCCAGATAGTACCACTTTCCCTTCCACTGTACCCACTGGTTTTCGTACATGGCGCCGTCATTCCAGCCAAAGTAGTACCACTTTCCCTTCCACCGGATCCACTGGTTTTCAAGGAGCGCACCGTCCGCTCCGGCGTAATACCAGCTGGTGTTTCCTTTGATCCAGCGGTTGGTCTGCACATAGCCCTCCGTATTCAGGAAGTACCAGTTTCCATCCCTTTGTGCCCAGCGCTGCTCTGTCTGCAGATAGCCCTGTATATTGATGTATCGCGTACCGGTTTCATCGGTGACCATGCGGTCGGCCACACAGATGCCGTCTTCATCAAAATAGGTCACAAGGGTATCGCTGTTCAGAAAAGGATGCCAGCCGGTCATTTTCTGATAGATGTGAGTTTCCGGATCGAAATAGACGAACCGGTTGTCGGCGTACGAATCGCTGATGCGGTGCCAGCCGCCTGCCAGATGACCTGCCGGATTATAATTGTCGGATTTTTGGGAAATGTAGTACCAGTTTCCGTTCCATTCCACCCAGCCGCGCTGATCGGTGACCGGGTAAAGCACGCTTTCCACCGGCTCCATGCCGCCGTCCTCGTCAATGTAATGATAGGGTGTGTCTCCGTAATACAGGATCGTCTCGTCACCGTAAATGCCCGTCCTGCCGGCGTAGCTGATTTCCACGTTGGAAGCGGAATAACCAGTCCAGTCCGACCAGATGTAGTAATAGCGCCAGACACCGTCCAGTTCGATCAGTCCCAGCTGCAGCACACCGTTTTCATCAAACAGAAACGGGGCGGTGACCGCTCCCTGCCAGCTGTTGATGGTCGCCTCCTGTACGCCGGTCTGCATATACCCGTCAGGAACACTGAAATAGTACCAGTTTCCATCGATTTCCCGGAAACGGCGGCAGTAATCCTGCCAAAGGGTCGTGACGCCGCCTTCGGTGGTTTCCATCGTGACATAATACCGCGTTCCGCCTTCCTCCTGCACAAAGCCGGTTTTGGCTTCCTCCGGCTTCACGCTCCACCAGGCCGCCGCGCTCATGGGCTGGGCGCCGAAGCTCCATGCGGTGGACAGAACCAGGCACGAGGCCAGAATTCGTTTCAGATTTTTCATCATTATCTCCTTTCAGCTTTTCGGCAGG
>JAQXNQ010000028.1 GCA_029098085.1 Oscillospiraceae bacterium | reverse complement strand
CAGGTGAAGAAGGAGCTGCTTCGGTTCGGACATACCTTCCTGGTGCTTTCTTTTTCAGGCCAGCTGATCAGCCTGGTGACCTTTGTACTGAACGTGAATTTCTCCTTCGCCGTCGGCGATACGGTTTATTACTACGGCATTTATGACGGCCGGCTCTGGGGCTTTTACTCCAACCCCAACGCCGCCAGCTTCTACGCGGTGCTCTGCTTTATGCTGATGTGCCTGTGCATTCTGATTCAAAAGGGGAATGTCCCCCGGGGCTGGAAGATTTTCTACTGGGTCAGCACCATTGTGGAGCTGCTGGTTTTCTTCCTGTGCAATTCCCGCACCAGTCTGCTGGTGGCCTGTGTTTTCCTGGTGCTGTTCCCGCTGCTGATGACCATTCCGGAAATTGTCAGGGTCTGGGGCAATAAAAAGGAGCGCGGCGCCAGAATCCGCCGGCTGGCGGCAATCTGCATCATTGCGCCGCTGGCACTGCTGGGCGCCCATGAGTACGCCATTGATCTGCTCCCCAATTTTGTCATTCAGAGCAGCACCATTTCGGAGCAGCTGACCGAAAGCCTGGAGACCTATTCCGGCGGCGAAGTGTCCGTTTCCTCCGGACTGGAGGGGAGCGGCGAGCTGGAGCGGAGCAACTACGGTACCCGCTTCGGCGGACGGTATTACCTGTGGCGGGCCGGTGTGGAGATTGTCAAAAACGCTCCTCTGTTCGGCGTCGGCAACGACAACGTTCCCACCTACGCCTACCGGTACGCGGCGCGCTATTACACCAATTTCGGTCAGAGCGTTTATCTCCCCGGCGTGACGGGAGGCCTGCACAATCTGTTTTTCCAGCTGGCGGCAGCCTCCGGTCTGGTGGGTATGGGCATCTTTGTGCTGTTTTGTGTGCTGCTGGTGATCCGCTCGATCCGGTACTATATCTGGATGATCAAAAACGACCGGGTGAACAAGGTGGCCATTGTCTGCTTCTGCATCGTGGTCATTACCCTGCTCCGCACCATGACCGATACCGGCATTGTATACGGACTGTATTATCTCGGCGTGATTTTCTGGACTGCCCTCAGCGGTCTGATGTATTTCATGGATACCGAGTACACGGCGGGGCGGCGTCCGGTGGGTGCCGTGATCAACGACTTCCTGTTCCACCGGAGCAAGGACAGGGGCATGCCCAAGCTGAAGCTGACCGCCGGTCAGAAGCGGGTACGCCAGCGTGAGAAAAAGCGGAAGAGTAAGCCCGATTCAATGTCGTGACAGGATTTGCGCGAAAGGAAGGGTAGGGTATGGATCAGGAGACCCTGTTAAAAATTCAGCAGACGGCGGAGGAGATCCTGCTGGTCATCGACCGGGTGACCAAAGAGGCGGGAACCCCGTATTACCTTTTTTACGGAAGCGCTCTGGGAGCGGTCCGGCACCATGGCTTTATCCCCTGGGATGACGACGCCGATATCATCATGTTCCGGGCGGATTATGAGAAGCTGCGGGCCTACTGGCTGGCGCATCCGCAGGAGGGGTATTTCTTCCAGGACGTGGAAACCGATCCCGGCTACAATATCAAGATCACCAAGATCCGCAAGGACAACACCGCCTTTGTGGAGCCCTATGTCAAGGACAGAAGGATGCATCACGGGTTGTTTGTGGACATCTTTGTGCTGGATGACTATGTGAAAAACGGATTCCTCCGCCGGGTGGGGGAGTACATCACCATGTTTGATTACAATGCCACCCGCTCCTATAAAAAGGATTCCGGCGTGGGAAAATATATCTATCCCATCACCAACCGGATTTTCCGGGGAGGCGGCATTTTCCGCTTCTGGTACCGGAGGATCTTCCCGAAGCTGAAAAAAGACGACAGCATGTGCAGCGACATCGCATCCTTTACCAACTCTCACCGGTACGATTTTAAGCGGGAGTGGTTCGGCGAGCCCAAGTATGTTCCCTTTGACGGCTACAGCTTTCCGATTCCTCAGGATGCGGCGTCGGTGCTCACGGTCTGCTACGGCGACTTCATGACCCCGCCTCCTCCGGAGCAGCAGCAGGGCCACCACAATTTCCACAAGCTTTCCTTCACCGAGGGATATATGCCGGATTAAGCCGGATAAAGGAGGCCTTTGCTTGTCCAAGTCCATCACGACCAACTCCATCTATAATTTTCTGCTGAAGGTCTTCCGGCTGATCGTGCCGGTGCTGGTGGGGCCCTATATTCAGCGGCTGTTCGACAAGGAGCTGTACGGCGTTTTCAACGACGCCACCACCTGGCTGGATTTCGCCCTGATCTTCGGCGTCTTCGGCATCTATACCTACGGCGTCCGTGAGGTGGCCGGCGTCCGGGACAATGCGGAAAAATGCCGGAAGCTGTACACCAGCCTCTTTGTCATCGGCCTGTGCACCAATACGATTGTGCTGGCGGCTTATACCGGCATCGTCTGGTTTTCGGTGGATTCGCTGTACCGGGCCATCTATCTGGTGCTGGGCGTCAAGGTGTTCGCCAATATCTTCATGGTGGAGTGGCTCAACGAGGCCATTGAAAACTACCGCTTCATCACCATCAAGACGGTGGTGGTGCGGCTGATTTATGTGGTCGGCATTTTTACCCTGATCCATCAGCCGGACGATGTGGTCAAATACTGTCTGCTGATCGTGGCCACCGACATCCTCAACAATCTGGTCAGCTTTGTCTATGTGACCCGGAAGATTCCCCTGACCTTCTCCGGGCTGGAGATCCGGAAGCACATTCCGTCCCTGATCAGCATTCTGCTGATCTCCAATGTGAATCTGCTGTACACCCAGCTGGACCGGATGATGCTGGGACAGGTGGACAAGGTGTCGGTGACCATCTACAAGACGCCCATGGACGTCACCTATATGATCGGCAATCTGCTGGCCTCCATTGTACTGGTGGCTGTGCCGCGGCTGGCCTATTACAGCGCCGGCGACCGGCGGGAGGACTTCATGTCCCTGCTGAACAAAAGCTATCGTTCCTTCATGCTGGTGGTGTTTCCGGCCTGTACCGGCATCGCCTGCCTGGCGCCGGAGATCATGTGGATTTACGGCGGCGGCAAGTACGACGAATCCATTCCGGTGCTGGTGATTTTTGCCATCCGCACCATGGAGAGCGCCGTCTACACCATCTGTGCCAATCAGGTGCTGTATGTGCTCCATCAGGAAAAATTCCTGGTGCGGGTGCTGCTGGCCTGCGGACTGCTCAATGCGCTGCTGGACGGCATTTTCTTCCTGAACGGCCTTTTCACGCCGGTGATCGCCATCACGACCACCCTGGCCTCCGAGATTGTGCTGATGGCGCTGATTTTCTGGTATATCCGCGGGCATCTGCACCTGAAGCTGTACTTTTTTGACCGGGTCAATTTCCGGTATATCGGCCTGTCCCTGATTTTCCTGCCGGTCACGCTGGGAATACGGGCGTTGGGCTGGGGAGATATTGTGACCTCCCTTCTGTCGGTTCCTGTCTGCATGCTGATCTATTTCGGCGCGCTGCTGCTGCTGAAGGATGAGACCATGCTGTTCCTGACCGGAAAAATGCTGGGCAAGCTGCCGGGCTTCCGGAAAAAATAAGCGGCGTCAAGCCGTATGACTGCCGCCTGAGGAAGGAGGGAGCGCGGTGCTTTTCAAGCGCGTTTATCTGGAGATCGGCAATATCTGCAACCTCCGCTGTGCCTTCTGCAGCCCGCCCCGCCGTCCCCGGCGGCAGATGAGCGAGGCGGAGTTCCGCCGGGCGGCGGAGCAGCTGCGCCCCTATACCGATTACCTTTACCTGCACATCAAGGGCGAGCCCCTCTGCCATCCCCAGCTGGGACGGTTTCTGGAGATCTGCGGGGAGCTGGGCTACCAGGTGAACATCACCACCAACGCGACCCTGCTGGGTCAGAAGGGGGATCTTCTGCTGGAGAGCCCCGCTGTCCGGCAGGTCAACCTGTCCCTGCACAGCTTTTCCGCCCATGACGGCATCGACCGGCAGGCCTATCTCGACACGGCGCTGACCTTTGCCAAAGCCATGAGCCGGAAGGGCCGGTTCACCGTTTTACGGTTCTGGAATCTGGACGGCGACCGGGAGGCCGCCGCCGGCACCGGGGTGCTGCTGCAGGCCATCAAGGCCGCTTTTCCCGGTCATGAGCAGCTGGAGCAGCAGATGGCCACCCACCGCAGTGTCTGTCTGGACAAAGGCATTTTTGTCAGCTTTGAGGAGGAGTTTGTCTGGCCGCAGCTGGAGCATCCGCTCCTGCCGGAGACGGGATTCTGCCACGGCCTGCGGCAGATGCTGGGCGTTCTGGCCGACGGCACCGTGGTGCCCTGCTGTTTGGACGCCGACGGACAGGCTCCGCTGGGTAATCTGTTTGAGGAGCCCCTTGCGGAGATTCTCGGGCGTGATCCCTTTTGCAGCGCCCGACGGGGCTTTTTTGACCGGAAGGTGCTGCTGCCTCTTTGCAGGCACTGTTCCTACCGGCTGCGGTTTGACAAAAAGCCGCTTCCGTCGGATACGAGGGATCGGTAATTCATTTGTGACCCTGCTCCGGCAAGCGGAGCTGTCAAATAATCAATAGAAGGAGAGTGTTTTTTTGAAGATGACACTGAAAAAGGCGACTGTGCGCTGACTGGGAGGTTTGCGTAAATTTTGCCTGCCAAACCTCCCGAAAGGTGCAGCCCTTTTTGGAGGAATCATCCATGAGCAGAGAAAACAGAAAAAAACAGCACGAAAAAGGCTACTACAAACCCATCCCTGCAGCGACAGCTTCAC
>JAQXNQ010000027.1 GCA_029098085.1 Oscillospiraceae bacterium | reverse complement strand
GCTTCAGAATGTGAAATCCGGCAGCTGCCGCCAGTCTCTGGGGTCGCCGGGGGCGCCTTCATAGATATGCGTGCCCGGGAAGCTGCTGCGGAGATAGGCTTCCCGGCAGCTCCGGATCAGCTCATGGACGGAGGGCGAAGCGCTGTCGGCCCAAAGCGGCATGAAATACGGAGGCATCGGATCCATGACCTGCTCGGAATCTCCGCGCGCACCCTGCGTGTCGCCTGCGGAAATCAGATGGCACAGCTCCATGGGAGGCTTCCGGACGGGCCCCACCTGAAACCCCATGTATGCCTGTTCCCAGCTGCCGCCGTTGACCGGAAAGTTTTTGCAGTAGTCCAGCTCCTTCAGGGCGGCATAGCTGTTGGCCAGGATATGTTCGCACGAGGCGGGATTCCCTGCGCTCCCGAAAATACGCAGGCTCACATCGGGCAGGAAGAGGTAGCCGGAGGTCTTCGCGTATTCTTCCGCGCCCACCTCCTGCAGCGCTCTCTGCATCAGATAACACACATCCAGCAGGATGCCGGAGCCGGTGCCGCCGCCCAGACCGCTGAAAATGTGAATCTGCACCTCACTGTCTTCGGGCAGATCGGCCCTGGCCTCCCGGATGAGCTGACGGAGGCGCTCCATGAAAGCGCCGGACTTGCATATCAGCAGCAGATGTCCAAGCTGCCGGATGCCGCAGGGGATGTAAACATGAAATGGCGGGAGGCGGTCCATGAGCCACGCATATTCCGGACAGCAGGTCTGCTGCAGCAGCTTCCGGACATTTCCGCCGGAAATATCAAAAAATTCGTCCGCCTTCAGGTCGGATATTCCGCTTTCGGGCTTCATGCCGGCGTGGTCGGCATCCACCGCCAGAAACCGGAAGCGGCTGCAGGCGGCTGCTTCGGGGTCATCCGGGTTCCGGTGGGCGTACACCTGCCGCTTCAGGGCCCGCAGGCAGGAAACGCCGGCGCCGCCGAGACCGATGGCAATGGATGCGCAGCCGCCTTGCGCCTCCTGCCGGATGCTGTCCCGGAGGCCGCTGCTGAATGAAAGCTGTCTGTACTGCATGATGATCTCCTTCCCCTGTTCGCCGGGCCGTGTCCCCATGGGCGGCCCGGAAGCTCTCTGACGGAATGGTTTGCCGTATATTGCGTTAACGGATTTCCGGAAAGAAAATCGCAGACCTGGAATCCGGATTTTTAATAGACAAAACAGACTTTTATGATACGATAATGCTGTATAGATGTGAATGGAGAAGGCTCCTGATCGATAAGAATATGAAAAACCCGGCCTGACTGCCGGTATGTTTATTACTGCCCTGGTCAAATTTGGCAGGAGCAAGTATGTGAGCACGGAGTTCCTCATAAAATCCGTGATCTCTGGATTGTGATGTCTGTGATATGATCGAACCGGTGAAGGAGGAGCAGCATGATTGATTTTTCCAAAATAGAGCAGTATCGGGAAAATAATCGCATTGAAGCAAAGAAAGCTCTCGGCGGTTTGCCCAAGAGTGTTTGGGAAACTTATTCTGCCTTTGCCAATACCTATGGTGGTATTATTCTGCTGGGCGTGGAGGAACTGGCTGATAAGTCCTTTCGGACGATAGATTTACCTGATCCGGAGAAGCTGATTAAAGAGTTCTGGGACATTGTCAATAACCCCAACAAGACCAGCGTGAACGTTCTGTCTTTCAAGGATGTGTTCGTTCAAGAGATTGACGGTAACCACTCGGATTATTTCTTCTTCCGGCGATTGGAGCGGCAATGTGTACGATTTCTATTTCCGTGTATATAACAGGCTTGTCCAGGATATCAAGGTTCCTTTTAAGATGGATGGCGGTATCCGGGTGGACGATACCAGCGTGCATAAGGCATTGCGTGAAGCGCTGGCAAACTGTCTGGTTCATGCTGATTACTATGGCAGACAGGGACTGGTTATTATCAAAAAACGAAATACCATCATCATGTCCAATCCCGGCGGTTTTCGCATTGAACTCGATGTGGCCAAAAGCGGTGGCGTTTCCGATCCCCGTAACGGCACCATGCTGAAAATGTTTAATTTGATTGATATCGGCGAACGTGCCGGCAGCGGCATTCCTGATATCTTTCGTGTCTGGCGTGAGCAGGGGTGGGTAATGCCTGCCATTACAGAGCAGTTTGAGCCGGAAAGAACAATACTGACGCTTTCGTTTGAAAAAATCGGCGATAAAAAATCGGCGATAAACGCAAGAATGAAAGAATCAATCATTGTATATCTTACGGATCATGCCGAAGCGAAAGCTTCCTCAATTGCCGGATATATCGGTCTGAAGCCATCCCGCACAAGAGATTATCTGAATGAACTGATTGCAGAAGGAGTCGTTGTTGCCAGTGGCAGTAACCGCGGCAGAACGTACCGGTTGAAGGCGTAGCAGCCTGCCCCAAAACCTCTAACGGCTGCGGCGCGGTGGTATTCGCAAGCTCCATTACTACTAGTGGCGATGGTCAGGTAAACCGTACGAACGGCATCATCTTTGAGGGCGACACTGGAAAGGTCTACGGCACCTCCGTAACTCCCTCTGCGGACTTTACGATCCCGGCGGACAAAACCCTGACCGTTGAAGCGGGACAGACCCTGACCATTCCGGAAGGCGTGACCCTGACCATTGAAGAGGGCGCCGCCCTGACCAACAACGGCACCATCAACAACGGCGGCACCCTCGACAACAGAGAAGCCATCCGCTACAACGGCGCCATCTATGTGGATGGTACTATGACGGGTACTGGCGCTGTCGACGGCAGCATCTGCTATGCGCTGACCGTCAGCGGCGGCACAGCGTCTCTCACGAACACCAGCAACTCCGGCAGTAAGATTTACGCCGCCGCAGCAAGCGATATTACCTTAACGCCCGATACTCCTCCGACCGGTCAGGAGCTTAAGCAATGGGTTGTTTCCGGCGCAGATGTTGCGGTAACCGGCATCACCTTCACCATGCCGTCTGCGGCGATCACCGTTTCCGCGCAGTTTGGCCCGGCAGCCTACACCATTTCCTATGAGGGCCTGGAGGGCGCTGAAGACACGGAAGCCCTTCCCAAAACCCACACCTACGGCACGGCCACGGCGATCCCCAATCTTACCAGGAACGGCCATACCTTCCAGGGCTGGAAGGTCGGCGGCGGTGAAACACCCGTGAAGGACCTGACGCTGGGCGCAGCAGAATATACTGCCAACATCGCCCTGACAGCGGTCTGGACGGTCGACAGCTACACCGTCGCCCTCAATCCCAATGGCGGTACGGTTAACAGCGGCAATGTCGCTGAGTATACCTACGGCGTCGGCGCAGTGCTCCCGACCGACGTGACCCGGACAGGCTACATCTTCGGGGGCTGGTACGACAACGAAGCCCTGACGGGCGTCCCCGTCAGGGCGATCGGCACGGACGAAACGGGCGTCAAAGAGTACTGGGCCAAGTGGACCCGTATGGACCTTTCCGCTCCCAGCGGCTGGAAGGAGCTTGCGTCCGGCAGCGTGTACTATAAAAACGGCCTGAAGGTCAAGGGTCTGCAGCAAATCGGCGGCAAGACCTACTACTTCGATGAAAAAGGTTACCTGCAGACCGGCTGGGTCGAGCTGGACGGCTGCTGGTACTACTTTGACAGCGACCTGCAGACCGGCTGGCAGAAGCTTGGCGGCCGCTGGTACTTCCTGGATCCGGACACCGGCGTCATGGCCGAAAACAGCTGGGTTCTCAGCAGCGGCGTGTGGTATTACCTCGGCGGAAGCGGCGCCATGCTGGAGAACCAGTGGGTGCAGTGGAACGGCGTGTGGTACTACCTCGGCGAAGGCGGTGCCATGCTGCAGAGCCGCTGGCTGCTGTGGAACGATGCGTGGTACTACCTCGACTCCAATGGCGCCATGCTGGCTGGCCACTGGCTGCAGTGGAACGGCGCATGGTATTACCTTGG
>JAQXNQ010000026.1 GCA_029098085.1 Oscillospiraceae bacterium | reverse complement strand
TCCATCATGGCGGCAATCTCGCCGTCGGTGGTGTTCTGGGTCACCTGGGCGCAGTACTGCAGCACCCCCCAGCGAGCCATGGAGGCCCGATCCTCCCGGACGAAAACCTCCCGGCGTCCGGTGCGGCGGTTTTTCCGCACCAGCTGAATCCGGTTGAAGGTGTCCGAGCCGATGTCCTCCTGGAAGGCGTAGGCGCTGATCAGAGTGCTGCCGGTCAGAGACTGGCTCAGCCTCAGCTCCGTCTCAGGCAGCAGCTGCAGGGCTCCGCCGCTGTCATAAAAGCAAAGCCGCTCCCCCGACAGGATCCGGGTCTGCTCCAGGGCTGTCCGGATGATGTCCAGCAGCGGGCGGTTGTCGGCGATCAGAGAGGGAAGCCGCACGCCGGTATCCCGGACCTGCCCCAGCGGCAGTCCCCGCTCGCCGCAGATCTCCCGGACGATCTCCCCTGCCGTTTTGCCGGAGAAGACCTTGGTGTCCCGGTAGAGCAGATACCGCAGCCGGTCGCAGGCGGTGACCAGGCAGCTGTCCCGCTGCCGCTCCGACGTGAAGACAAAGCCGTCGAAGATCGTCTCCCCGTCCTGCTGCAGCCGCAGGGAAAGCCCCGGCTCCGGCGCCGTTTCAGCCGGCAGCAGAGCGGTCAGCGTCCCCGCGCCGGTAAGCTTTGTTTCCCACCGCACCTCCCCGCAGGGAAGGACGGCGGAAGGGGTATGCAGCGTGATCAAAAAATCCCACCTTTCACAGGACAAGCACCTGTCCCGGGTAAATCAGATTCGGATTGCTCAGATTGTTCTTCCGGGCCAGCTCGGTGTACCGGCTGCCGTCGCCGTAAAAGCGGCGGGCGATGCCCCAGAGGGTGTCGCCCTTGACCACCGTGTACCGGGACGGGGTCTGTCTCGTTTCCTCCCGCCGGGTCTCGGGCCGGGAGGCGGAAGCCGCGGAGGACGCAGCCGCGGCGGAGGAGGCGGTGCGGTACTCCTGCAGCTGCAGGGCGTAATGGACGCTGCCCACGTCTCCCGCCTCCTCCCACAGCCGCAGGGACTCCACCGTCACCTGCAGCGACAAGGGGTGGGTCACCCCCGCCGCCACGAACCGCACCGGCTTCTTTTCCTCCAGCATCCGCCGCAGCATGGAAGCGCCCTCGCCAGGGCTCACCGCCCCATCGGGCAGCAGGGACGAATCCGCCGCCGGAAAAAAGCCCGAAAAGGCCAGCTGCAGCTGTTTGGGGCTGCCCAGCTGGGTGATCTCCCCCAGGTCGCAGAGGGCCACCCGCCGGTGATCCGCCTCCCCCGACAGGGTCAGGGTCTCGGGCGGAAGGGGGAAGCACAGCTCCCCCAGATAAATGGCTGTCAACGGTAATATCCCTCCGTTTCGGTCTGAATCTGCCGGAGCAGACGGCGCTCCAGCTCGTCCAGCAGGTCATCCGCCGTCAGGGCGAGGTCGGCCCCCGTTTTCTCAGGAGAAGCCGTCTCCCGGACGCCCTCGTACAGCACCCGGGTCTCCCGCAGGGAAGGCAGCGGCTGTCCGCTTGCGGAAAACAACTCCGTCTGCCGCTCCGGCAGGACGGCGGAAAAGGAACGCTCCTCCGGAGCCGTCCACCCGGCATAAATTTGTCCGGCAGAAGCCTGCCCGTCAAAGGAACTCCCCGCCGAATCGCCCGGGCTGCGCTCACGGAGCGGATTGTGCAGCAGCATGAGCGGCCTGTACACCGTCTCCGGCACTTCGGAAATTTCCTCCCAGGGGAGCGGTGCGCCGCCCGTCAGCTCCTCCGCCGCATCCGCCGCCGGGACGGCGCCGGCATAGTCCGGGACATCCGCTGCGGCAAAGGCCCTGCTCCGGAAGAGCGGCGCTTCCCCGTCCTCACCGTCCTCCGGCCCCGCCGCAGAGACTGCCCGGGACGCCTCTCCGGCCCCATCCGGAGAGGACTTGCCCGCGAAAGGCTCCTCTGTCCCGGGGAAGGACTCCTGCCGGGACAAAGGGCGCTCAGTCTCAGGATCAGAAACCGGCTCCGGAAACTTCAGGCTCCACCGCTCCTCCTCCCAGAGGCGCAGCAGCCGGGCGGCGTCGCCCCGCTCCAAAAGGGTCAGCGCGTCTTCAGCGTTCATGTTCCTCCCCCTCCAGCTCCAGCATGGCCGCCGTCAGGGCCAGCTCCTCCCTGCCCATGGCCGCCGCCCGGGACGGGAGAATCCCGTGGCGGCAGAAGAGCCGGTAGACCAGATTCAGTTCGCCGTCTCCCCGGCGGATGCTTTTTTTAGCTGATCCTTCCTTTCGGCGAAGCTGCCGAATCCGCAGACCCGCTGGGCCGCCTCCAGCAGCCGGGCAAACTCCCCGGCGGTCAGCATTTTTTCCAGCAGGGCTTCCTCGCCCAGCACGCCCCAGGACGCCTGCAGCGCCTCCGACCGCAGATCCGGGCTGATGACGCAGGCTGCCGCCAGCTTTTTCAGGTACCGTTCCCGGTCGAAGCGGGGCTCGCCGCTGTCGCTGCGGCGGAGACTGGAGCGGCGCAGGGCAGCGCTCTGCTCCTCGGTGATGCCTCTCAGCCGGAAAATTGCGGGCTTCCCCTCCCCGTCCCGGAACCGCTCAGACAGAGTCAGCTCCTCTTCCAGCGGCGGCAGCACGTTGTTTTTCAGAAAAACCGAAAGCTCCATGGTTCACCTCATCAGGACGAGAAGCTGTCCAGCAGCTCGGCGTCCTCAAAGGTGAAGGTCAGCTCCTCGTCAAGGAAATCCTGGTCCACATCCAGCTTAGCCAGCACCACCCGGTCGAGACTGCAGTTCTTCAGCACCACCGCCTGACTGCCGAAGCCGCTCTGGGGATCCTCGTTGATGACCAGCAGGTCAAAGGCGGCGTCCCTGCCGCTCTTCATATAGTCGATGGCCTGACGGCGGAACAGGCTGCTGACATAATAGGCCCGCATGGTGCCGCTGCCGGAATAGCCGGAGGACTTGTACTGTTCTCCCCGGCGTCCCAGCGTGCGGACGGCGGTCTTTTTCTTTTTCAGCACGGCGTTGATCTGCCGCAGATACATCAGTTCCTCGTTTTTGCCGTCGGCCTTCAGATAGGCGCGGCCCTCCTGGCCGCTGATCAGGCTCCCGGCCTCCAGTTTTGCCATAGGCTCCTCCTTTGGTTAGTAAAAGCAGGTACAGGCGCTGAGAATGGAATTTTCCTCCCTCAGCTTTCATCTCTCATGGCTCAGTTCAGCGTCACCGTCATATACAGCTTCTCCATGCTGTCCACCGGCCTCACGGCCAGCGCGGCGATGACCACATCCGGCTCCTCACCGGCGGTGACGGTCACGTCGTCGTTTTCGGGCTGTTCAAGGGCGCCAATCTCCGCCAGCGAGCGAAGGTATCCCAGCAGCTCGGCCTGATACAGCCGTCTGCCGTCGGCGCTGTTGGAGGCCTTGCCCAGATAGTAGCTCTCGAAGATCCGTCTGGTGTCCTCGGCCAGCTGATCCAGCACCCGCACCACCCGGTTCTTGCGGAAGGCCCTGCCCTTTTCGGGGGTGAAGGACACCAGACTGTTCTGATCCTGCTCCAGCAGCACTTTGCCGCTGCGGGCGGTGAAGACCAGGTGGCCCGCCTGCAGGGCGGCGATGGTCTCGCTGTCAGTGAGACGGGGGTACGCGTCCGCCGCGCCGTCGTAGGTGTCATAGGTGCAGGACTGGTTGACGGCG
>JAQXNQ010000025.1 GCA_029098085.1 Oscillospiraceae bacterium | reverse complement strand
CCGAATACCTTCCCGGTGCGGCGTCGGCGGGCACTCCGATGTGCAGAAACAGCTGCACCGGCAGCCAGGGCTCCAGCACCTCGCTGCCCCAGTCCAGCAGCGCGTCTCCCTTGGGCACCTGGTCGTCATCCATGTGCATCTGCACCCGGTACAGGACGGCGTCCGGCAGTCCGGGACAGCGCACCTCCGCACGGATGACGGGGAGCCTTCCCCGGGGAGAAAAATCCGCACGGTTTTCCAGCAGAAGGACAGAACGCGCCCCTGACCGGAGCACCAGCGAGGCCGCCGCGAAATCACGGCGGCAGCAGGCCATGCTCATACTCTTCCGGTCAAAGGAGGGCTCCTCCCCCCGGATCAGCCGGAAGCTTTCGTGCTGCCAGCCGCAGGTAAGCTCGAGTTCACTTGCCATGGAGTTTCTCCTTTCCTTCCTTCATTCCCGCGCTTCGGGCGTCCAGCAGGGCCTTAACCATCTGTGCCCGGACCGCTTCGTAGTCAGCGGGGTCGTAGCTGCACTGATTCTCATCGGGAGCGTCCCAGCTCCAGCGGGTGATATCCGGCTGACGGATGATCTGCCGGAGGGCGCTTTGCACCAGCGCTTCCCCATCGGGGCATTCCCGCTTGACCATCTGCATCAGCTCAAAGTCCCCAATGCCGCGCTTCAGGGCAAAATACCGCAGGGACAGAATCGGCTGTCCGCCCCGGCCGGGGTATACAAAAAAGGCGTCGCCCACCGGCCAGCCCATGGCTTTGCCGTTCCGCAGCGGATCGGCCGGCCAGCAGGTATAGGCCCAGCGGAGAAAGCCGTCCAGCCCCAGCCACTGGGTCACAAGAGGAATCAGACGCCCCTCCAGCAGCGGGGAGCCGAGGAAGGTATTGGGGGTCGCGGGCCAGCAGCAGGTATACCACAGCCGGGAGCCGGAGCAGCGATCCATGACTTTCCGGATGATGCCGGGCTCTTTTTTCTCGCCTTCAGCAATGGTCGGAATCAGGGGCGCATAGCTGGTAATCTCCAGCTCCGGATGATCCATGATGAAAAACGGGCTGTAATCCGCCTGAATCCGGAAGTCGGGCGCCGCCTCCTTCAGAGCGCTCATGGAAGCGGTCAGGGCTTCCATGTCCTCCGGCTCATCGGGGGCCACCAGACAGCCGGGCAGCCAGCCCTCCTCGTCCAGCCAGCGGTACAGGGCGGCGATGTAGGCCTTGATATCCGCGGCCTTCCGCATGTATCTGGCGCAGCCGTCGGCCCGGTCGGTATACCGCAGCCGGATGGGGTCGGGATAGTCGTCGGTGATGTTTCCGTAGCCGCACTCCGGCCTCACCCAGTTGTGCGCCAGACCGAACAGATGGATTTCCCGGGTCATGCCGTATTTCCGGCAGAGCTCCAGATACCGCTGCAAAACGGAAAAGTCATACCGGAAGCTGCCGTCCTTTTCCCGGAAGATGCGAACCATGTTGTATTCAAACAGATCCGAATAGGGATTCGTCCGGGCAAAGCAGTCCTGCCCCACCCAGGGAATATCGGACACGGTGACGGTAGCGGCCACATTGCCCATCTCCCGAAGGGTGCGGGTATAATCCTCCAGCAGGGCAAAATGGGCATCGGAGAAAAGCGGCACCTGATGATGCCGGGCGATGTTGGCGGGATGCTGCCAGATCACCAGATGGAAGGTCTGCTCCGGGCCGGAGGGGAGCACCACGTCCGCCACCTCCGCCTCAAAGGTCAGCACCAGCGCCAGCTCTTCATCTTCAAACTGCCTGTGGGCATACAGCCGCACCGTGCCCGGATAGCGGCCAGGTGCGGTGTCAGGAGCGGCATTGAGACGGAGAAACAGCTGAAGGGGCACCCGGGGCTCCACAAGCTCGCTGCCCCAGTCAAACAAGGCGTCCCCCTTGCCGACCTGATCGTCATCCGGGTGCATCTGAACCCGGGAAAGGGTCAGGTCGGGCAGGCCGGGACAATCCACTTCCGGACGCAGCACCAGATACTCCCCCCGGAAGTCATTCCACTGCCGGGCATAGAACTCCGCGTGATCCTCCAGCTGCAGCACAAAGCGCTCATCGCTTTGCAGCACCAGGGAAGCCGCCGCGAAATCATTCCGGCAGCAGGCCATCTTCATATGAGTCTGTCCGTAAACCGGTTTCTGACCGCGGATCAGGCGGAAGCTTTCATGCTGCCAGCCGAAAAGGAAGCCTGTTTTGTCCACGTTCATTCTCCTTTATGTCATTATTTCACTTCCAGCGCTCCAGATTGCGCTTTTGTTTGGCCCGGAAGCTTTCGGTGATTTCTTCGGGCGTTACATTCAGGCAGAGCATCACATCGGTCAGGTGCATCAGCACATCGCAGAGCTCCTCCGCGAAATGGGCGTGGGTGCCGGAATCCTGAACGACGGCATCGGCGCCCTCCTTTTTGATCACGTCGATGACCTCGCCGATCTCCCCCACCGTCCAGAGCAGACAGTGTGCGGCGACCTCCGGATTCAGCGTACCCCAGTCATCCTCGTATACCTGATGCAGCTCCTTCTGAAGAGCCTGCATTTCATCAACGGACAGGTACTTCATACACATCTCCCCTTTTCCCAGGCACGGCAAGCGGCTGCAGCCGCGCCCAGCACACCGGCGTCATTCCCGTACCGGGCCAGCCGGATGTCGGTGCCGAAATAGTACTTCCGATAGGCTTCGTGCCGGTTCAGGCAGCCATGGATGCTGTCCAGCAGAAAATCCCCCGCCGCGCTGATGCCGCCGCCGATGGAGATCACATCCGGATAAAAAATGGAGATCAGGCTGATCAGACCGGCGCAGACCTCCTCCATATAGTCCTCCCAGATGGGAACCACCCGGAGATCCCCGGCCCGGGCGGCGTCCACAATGTCCCGGGCATTGGAAAAGCCCTCCGCCCGGCGAACCAGGGCGGCGGAGGAGGCGTACCGCTCATAGCAGCCCCGTTCGCCGCAGGGACAGAGGTCTCCGCCCACATGGGTGATCATGTGGCCGAATTCCGAGCCCTGCCGGCGGATCTCCCGGTAGGGGCGTCCGTCCAGAATGGCGCCGCCGCCCACACCGGTGCCCAGGGTCAGGTACAGGGCGTTGCTCTCCCCCTTCAGGGAGCCGCCCGACCACTCGGCCATCATGGCGGCATGGGTGTCCTGCTCCAGCAGGACCGGCCGCCCAAGGCTCTTTTCCAGCAGTGGCCCCAACGGAACCTCCGTCCAGCCCAGATTGTCGGCGGTGACCAGGCCGGTCTTTGGATCCACATCTCCGGCGCAGGCCACGCCGATGGGAAGCTGCTCACTGTCCGGGGCATGCTCCCGGATCAGGCAGGCAATCCGCTCCGCCAGAGCAGCCGGATCGCCCACCGGCGTCGCTTTCTGCGCCCGGGCCAGAACGGCGGGTTCTCCGTCCGGGCCGGTTCCGATCAGGGCAAATTTGATGGCGGTTCCGCCCACATCGATGCCAATGGCGTTCAAGGGGTTCCCTCCTTCCGATGGATATGCCCTCCGGCCAGAGTAAAGAGCGGCTGCATCTTTTCATCCCAGCCGGTCAGGTTGGCCGGTACGCCCGGCCGGATGCCGTGCTCCAGCCGCAGCCAGCGGGCGGCGTTAGCCGAAGCGGCGCTTAGCGCCTGACTGTCCGGAATGCCCAGCGAGATCAGATTGCGCACCGCTCCCGGCAGATAGATTCCGCCGCCGTTGAGGCCGCCGCCCTTGAC
>JAQXNQ010000024.1 GCA_029098085.1 Oscillospiraceae bacterium | reverse complement strand
AATAGGTTCACTGGCACATCTGTGCAGGTACCTTCCTGTTCCGCACTGAAGCCGGGTCGAACCACATCATACGGACAATAAAAGGAGACATTTCATGAGTCTTTTGAATCTGATCTCACTGGGAGGCGGCCTCGCCTTCTTCCTGTACGGCATGAATATGCTGGGCAGCGGTCTGGAAAAGGTTTCCAGCGGCCGGATGGAGAAGACCCTGGAGAAGCTCACCAGCAACATTTTCCTCAGCGTATTGCTTGGCGCCGCCGTGACGGCAGCCATTCAGAGCTCCTCCGCCACTACGGTCATCGTCGTGGGCATGGTCAACGCCGGCATCCTCAAGCTGCGCAACGCCGTTGGCATCATCATGGGCGCCAATATCGGCACCACGGTCACCGGTCAGATTCTCCGGCTGGGTGACCTGGAATCCAGCAGCGACAGCCTGATACTGAGCTTTCTCAAGCCCAGCACCCTGGCACCCCTGATCGCCATCATCGGTATTCTGATCTATATGATCTCCAAGCGCCCCAAGCAGAAGGTAGTCGGCGAGATCCTGCTGGGCTTCGGCATCCTGTTCCAGGGCATGTTCTCGATGGAAGCAGCGGTAGCTCCCCTCAGTGAGAGCCCGCTCTTCTACAAGCTGTTCGCCACCCTGCAGAATCCCGTGCTGGGCGTGCTGGTCGGTGCCGCCGTCACCGCCATCATCCAGAGCTCGTCTGCCTCGGTCGGTATCCTGCAGGCTCTCTCTTCCACCGGCGCCATCACCTATTCCGCTGCGTTTCCCATCATCATGGGTCAGAACATCGGCACCTGCGTCACCTCCCTGCTGGCCTCCATCGGCGCCAACCGCAACGCCAAGCGGGCAGCCATGGTGCACCTGTACTTCAACATCATCGGAACGGTTCTGTTCCTCATCGCCGTCTACAGCATCAACGCCGTTATCGGCGGCTTCTCCTTCTGGGGAGTCTCCATTGACAAGGGCGGCATCGCCAACATCCACACCCTGTTCAATATGGTCACCACCGTCGCCTTCATGCCCTTCTCCGGTCTGCTGACCCGGCTGGCCGAGCTGACCATCCGCAAGGGCAGCAGCGAGCGGGAACCCATGGACGATACCATCGAGCTGGATCAGCGCTTCCTGCTGGCTCCCTCCCTGGCCATCAGCAAGTGCGGCGAGGTGCTGGAAAAGATGATCACCTACGCCACCCAGAACTATCTGGAGGCCATCACCCTGTTCGGCCGGTATGACCAGAAGGCCGTGGAACGGATCAATGAACGGGAAGCCGCCATTGACAAGATGGAGGACCGGGTCAACAATTACCTGGTGCAGATCAGTGAAAACGAGATCACCGATCAGGAGAGCAAGGAAGTGACCATGCTGCTCCGTCTGGTCACCGAATTTGAGCGCATCGGTGACTACGCCATCAATCTGATGGAGCGCGCCGAGGTGCTGTACGACAAGCAGGCCAAGTTCAGCGAGCACGCCATGGAAGAGCTGACCATCATCGGCGCCGCCGTGGAGGAAATCCTGCAGCTGGCCGGAGAAGCCTTCCACAACCGCAGCGAGACCATCGCCTGCATGGTGGAGCCCCTGGAGGAGACCATCGACACCATGGAGGACACCCTGAAGCTGCAGCATATCCACCGGCTGAAAAACGGCCTGTGCACCATCGATGCCGGTCTGGTTTTCCTGGAGACTCTGACCAATCTGGAGCGGATTTCCGACCACTGCTCCAACGTGGCCGTCGGCATCATCGGCTTCAGCAAGGGCAGTGAATCCCTCAACCGCCACGAATATATCAAGCGGATTCATCAGGGCGACACCCAGAGCTACAACGACCTGATGCAGGCCTATATGGACAAATATATGAAGTCCCTGACTTCCAGCGAAAGCGAATCGGTCTGATACCAATGCCTGAACTCCCGGTCTCCAAAGGCCGGGAGTTTATTTTTATCATTTTTTACACGAAATTTTCCCTTTTGGCTCTGGTATTTCAGATATAAATCAGCTATAATGGTAGGGGATCCTTTTTTCGACCCTATCCAATCAGATGCCTGTCCGCAGAAAGGATGCGATATACATATGCCTGCCGCTTACGCGCATTATACCTTCGGCAAAAAAGTCTTCAAAGAGCTTCCCCAGCCCGTACGGGCGCTGATCGGACGCTCGGCGCTGCATAAAAAGCTCTTTGCCATCGGCCTGCAGGGGCCGGACATTCTGTTCTTTTACCACCCCTGGTGCAAAAACCGGGTCAATACCCTGGGAAATGAGATCCACCGGCAGCCGGCCGCCGACTTTCTGGACAGCGCCCGCTCCCGGCTGGGAGATCCGCCGGACGAAGCACTGCTCTGCTACCTGCTGGGCTTTGTCTGCCACTTCACGCTGGACAGTCAGTGCCACCCCTACATCGCCCGGAGGATGACCCAGACCAGCGTCACCCATCATCAGATTGAAAGCGAATTTGACCGGATGCTGATGGAAGAGGACGACCGGAACCCCATGACCTTCAATCCCGCTGCCTATGCCTCCCCCGATCCGGAAGCTTGCTGCGTCATTGCCGGGGCCTATGAGGACATTTCAGCGCACCAGGTGTCCGACGCCCTGAAGGGCATGATTCTGGTGCGGGATATTCTGACCGGACGGACCGCTCCAAAACGGATGGTGGTGGGCGGTCTGACCGGACTCACCCCGCTGAAGGGACTGGCTCTGCCCCAGACGCCCAACCCCCGCTGCCTGGCCAGCAACCGGGAGCTGCACTGGCTGTACGACTCCGCCGTCCGGGAGGGCGCGGCGCTGGTGCTGGAATTCTATCAGCTGGCGTACAACGGCGCATCCCTGCCGCAGCGGTTCCTGCGGAACTTTGAATAATCATCAGATCACACAGAAAAGAGGCCTGTATTATGGCAAGCAAGGATAAGCTGACTTCTCTGGAAAAGCGCTGGATTCTCTATGATGTGGGAAACTCCGCCTTCACCATGCTGGTTTCCACCATCATTCCCATCTACTTCAAGAACACCGCTTCGGCCGCCGGTATTTCGGACGCGGATTCCACCGCATGGTGGAGCTATGCGGTTTCCATTTCCACCATTATTGTCGCCATTCTTGGCCCCATCCTCGGCACACTGGCCGATACCAGAGGCTATAAGAAGCCCCTGTTCACCCTGTTCATGATGCTGGGCGTGCTGGGCTGTGCCTGCCTCTCCCTTCCGGTGGGATGGGTGCTCTTCCTGGCCGTCTTTGTCGTGGCCAAGGTGGGCTTTTCCGGAAGCCTGATTTTCTATGACTCGATGCTCACGGACATCACCACCGATGAACGGATGGATGTGGTATCCGCGCAGGGCTATGCCTGGGGCTACATCGGCAGCTGCATCCCCTTTACCCTCAGTCTGCTGCTGGTGCTGTTTGCCGGCAATCTGGGCCTTTCCGGCGGCGCGGCGGCCGCCATCGCCTTCCTGCTCAACGCCGGCTGGTGGCTGCTGACCACCCTGCCGCTGCTCCGGCAGTACCGGCAGAAATACGGCGTGGAGCCCGCCTCCCATCCGATGAAGGAGAGCTTCGGCCGTCTGCTGAACACCCTGAAGGACATCCGCGGGGAAAAATCCATCTTCCTCTTCCTGCTGGCCTTCTTCTTCTACATCGACGGCGTCTACACCATCATCGACATGGCCACCTCCTACGGCAAGGATGTGGGCATCAGCGATACCAACCTGCTGCTGGCGCTGCTGCTGACCCAGGTCGTGGCCTTCCCCTGCGTGATTCTCTTTGGAAAGCTGTCCAAAAAATATCCGGCCCAGAAGCTCATCGGCTTCTGCATCGCCGGATACTTCTGCATCACCTGCTTCGCCATCCAGCTGGACCGCGCCTGGGAATTCTGGTTCCTGGCCGTCTGCGTCGCCGTTTTCCAGGGCGCCATTCAGTCCCTCTCCCGCTCCTATTTCGCCAGAATCATCCCCAAGGAGAAATCCAGCGAATACTTCGGTTTCTTCGATATTTTCGGCAAAGGCGCCGCCTTTGTGGGCACCATGCTGATGGGCATCTCCACCCAGCTCAGCGGCAGCTCCCGCACCGGCGTGATCGTCATGGCGCTGATGTTTGTGGCCGGCTTCCTCTTCTTCAGAATAGCTGTGAAGGCTGAGAAAGCCAAACAGGCCGCAAACGGGAAAGGATGAATATCATGGCACCGAGCGAACCCGCCGTCTCCCTGACGCAGGAGATTGTCCGTCTCTGCAGTCCGGAGGAAATCTGGCTGTACAGCCGCAAGCTGGATCTGAACGGCAGCACCACCAGCTTCAAGCTCTGCATCGTCACCGGAGAGCCCGACAAGGGCGCTCTGGAGGAACGCATCTATCTGTCGCTGGACTGCCCCGTCCCCTACGACCTGACGGTTTACACACTGGCGGAATGGGAGATGGCCTGCCAGAACCCCCATTCCTTTGCCCAAACGATCCGGACGAAAGGACAAAAGCTCTATGGGAAGACAGCGTAGCAGCGGCCACTCCGGAGACAGCCGCCGGTATGCGGACTGGATCAACGCCGCCTATGACGATCTCCGGGCAGCGCGGACATTGGCAGAAGACAATACCCTGAACAATGTCACCGCCTTTCACTGCCAGCAGTGCGTGGAAAAAGCGCTGAAGGGCTTTATCCTGTACCGCAGCGGCAGCAGTGCGGACGGCCATAACCTCACCTGGCTCTGCAGGCGGGCGGTCAGTCTGGATCCCGGCTTCAGCCAGTGGATGGACGAAAGCGCCGGCCTCAACCGGTATTACATTGAAACCCGGTACCCCACCGACGTTCCCACTGAAATCGGGGATGACCGGATTCCCGTCCTGCTGTCCATGGCTTCCGACCTGTTCGGCTATGTCGCCGATCAGCTGGAGCTGACGGATCAGCTGGAGCTGTGGGAAGCCTACTGAACGCCAAGCAAAAAGCGATGCCGCCCTGTCCGGGCAGCATCGCTTTTGTTATGCTCAGGTTCGTTCTTCATTCTCCAGCTCCAGCATGATTTCCACCATGCCCTTCTGCCCGCTGAGGGAATCCGGCCATCCGGTGAGGTGATAGGGTGTGACCGTGTTCAGCTTTCTGCTGAATGAGACGGAAACGGGCAGCCTCACCTGCAGACAGTATCCAGGCCGTCCCGGTTCAAGCGCCAGCAGCCACCGGCCCTCCTGCTCCTCCACCAGCTGCCTGAACCGTCTGCAGCACATGGCAGACATGCCGCTCGTCAGCTCTTCCTTCCGGCGGGGAACGCCTTCCCCCAGATCCTCCGGCCTGCTCACATCATCCCGCATGGTCAGCAGCAGAGAATTTCCTTCCCTGCTGACGGTCATCCACAGCCCTCCCTTTCCGCAGGCAGCGGCAGAGGCGCAGCTGATGCGGATCATGCCGAGCAGCGCCAGAGTGAAACGGTGCCGATCCATATACAGCATGCAGTCATGCTCCTGCAGCTGAATCTCGTATTCAAACTCCAGCGAATGCCCCACTGTGTATAACTTGACGCTGTGCAGCAAATCCGAAAAGAAGTCCAGCCCATCCACATCCGTCTGCATCAGCGGGCCTTCATCAAAGCACTGATAGAATTCCTCCAGCTGAATCGCCTCGCGCATCAGAATCCTGCACTCTTTTTCAGCGCCCGCCGCCCAATCCAGCTGACGGCTCAGTTCTTCCATTAAGAGAGGACATTCTTCCCGGTGAACCAGCTGGTAATCCTCCAGCTGATCCCGAACCTCAGAGATCAGATCGAAAATCCGGCTGGTCCGCTGCCGCACCTGCCGAACCAGCATATCCACGCTGAGCTGAGCCTCTTCTCCATCTTCAGAGGAATTGTCTTCCCTTCCGCCGGTTTCGTATTCCGCCAGGAAAAAGGGTTCGTCATCCTCAAAGCGGGTCAGAAACAGACGGCTCTCCTGCTCATCCGGAAAAAAGACAGTCTCCACAGGCCCCATCTGCTCTTCGTGAAAGCCATGGGGGAAACAATCCGGCAGCGCGGATTCCAGCTTCTCCCCTGCACGCAGCCCGGGAAGCGCCGCTTCAGCCGCCTCACTGGCCCAGAGAATCTCGCCATTCTCCTTCACGCAGAAGCAAAGCCGGTTTTTTTCAGATTCATACGCTCGCTTAAGCAGTTCACTTTTTTTCAGCACATTGCACTCCTCCTGCCGGGCGGCCCTGCAGCTGCCCGGCGTTCTCCGCTCCGGGAAGGTGACATCAGGGTTATTATACCCTGTTTCCGCAGAAATGTAAAGCGATCTATTCCAAAATGCCGTTTGCTTCTTTCAGGCATTTGAGCAATTCGACGAAGGCTCTCCGCCATGCCGAACGGCAAATTGAAAAATACGGGCTTTACTTTTGCCGGAAACCCATGTACAATAAATAAGAAAGCTGCTGCCGGGATTTCCTCTTCGGCGGCTGAAAGGAAGATCGCCTTGGTACAATTTGGAAATGACTGGGACTCCCTGCTAGCAGGAGAGTTTGAAAAGGAATACTACCTGCGGCTGCGGCAGTTTCTCAAGCAGGAATACCATACCCGCACCATCTATCCCTCCATGTATGACATCTTCAATGCCATGCGGTACACCGCCCGCAGGGATGTCAAGGTGGTGATTCTGGGGCAGGATCCCTACCATGGGCCGGGACAGGCCCACGGTCTGGCCTTCTCGGTGCAGAAGGGCGTGCCCGTTCCGCCGTCGCTGCAGAATATTTTCAAGGAGCTGCAGACCGACATCGGCGTCACCCCTCCGTCCCACGGCTGTCTGACCGGCTGGGCGGAAAACGGCGTGCTGCTGCTGAATACCGTCCTCACAGTCCGGGCCGGACAGGCCGGTTCCCACCGGGGCATGGGCTGGGAGACCTTCACCGACCGGGTGATTGAACTGCTGGATCAGCGGGAGGAGCCCATGGTCTTTCTGCTGTGGGGCGCCAATGCCCGGCAGAAGAAGCCGCTCATCCAGCATCCGCAGCACCTGGTGCTCACCGCCGCTCACCCCAGTCCCCTGTCCGCTTACAATGGATTTTTCGGCTGCCGCCACTTTTCCGCCGCGACCCGGTTCCTGAACAAAAACGGCGTCCAGATGGACTGGCGGATTCCGGAATAAAATCACAGGAAAGGAAGCATTCCCATGAAAACAGCCAACGACTGCATGTACTGCACTGAAAACGAAGCCCTCAAGGCTCTGATGATCCCCTTCTATACCCTGGGGCATTCCAAGGTATACCTGTTCCGCAACCAGTCCTACCGGGGCCGCTGCGTTCTGGCCTATAAAGAGCATGTCAATGAGTTCTTTGACCTCTCGCCGGAGGATACCGCCGCCTTTGCCCAGGACATCCGTCTGGTCTCGCTGGCGCTGCACAACGCCTTCTCTCCCAAAAAGGTCAATCTGGGCATGTACAACGACAAGGGTACCCATCTGCACTGCCACATCGTTCCCAAATACGAGGGCGGCCCCTCCTTCGGCAGTACCTTTGAGATGAACCCCGAGCCCGCCGCTTTGCTGAGCGACGCCGAGTATGACGAGCTGATCCGGAAAATCACCGCGGCGCTGGACGAGCTGACCGCCGGCAAATGAGAAAGGACACGAGATGAAATCCACCATCCTGCATACCAATTTCAACGTGCTTGACCTGCAGAAGAGCCTGGACTTTTACGAAAAAGCCGTGGGCCTGACCGAAGTCCGCCGCAAGGAAGCTGCTGACGGATCCTTCATCCTCTGCTATCTGGGCGACAGCTCCACCGGCTGCGAGCTGGAGCTGACCTGGCTCCGGGACCGCACCGAGCCCTATGATCTGGGCGAGGAGGAGTTCCATCTGGCCGTCCGGGTGGAGGACAAGGCCGCTGCCCGGGCCATCCACGAGGAGATGGGCTGCATCTGCTTTGAAAATAAGGAGATGGGCCTCTACTTCATTCAGGATCCCGACGGCTACTGGATCGAAATCCTGTAATTACAGCACAAAGGTCTCTCCCCGATGGGAGATCCGGCGGACAGCCCCGCGGAAGCACACCGCCCGGCTGTCCGCTTCCATTTGATCAAAAACGCCGTAGTTTCCCCAGAAATGCATCGGAAACACCGCGTCCGCCCGGCAGACCTTCCAGAAACCCAGCATGCCCCGCAGGTAATCCTGCTCCTGACGGGGATCCATGGGCAGAAAAGCCGCGTCGAAATGCAGCCCCCGCAGCTTTTCCATCTGAGCGGCATAGGCGGCGGACATGGCGGCGTTTTCCGCCTCCGGTTCCCCCTCCCAATACCAGTCGTTGAGATCGCCGGCGTGGTACAGGGAAAAATCCCCCGCCTTCACCAGAAAGGCCACGCCCAGATCGGTGGAGGGCAGGGTCGACACCTGCAAAGGCGGACGGCCCGTCTCCCGAGTCAGCTGCATACCGGCGTCCCCTTCCATGGGGAAGGTGTTGGGAGCGGGCGGCAGCGGCGTTTCACTGCTGCAGAAAAGGAGCAGATCCGGTCTCGCCTTCCGCCAGTCAGAAAGTCCGGCATAGAAATGGTCGTGATGGCTGTGGGAGACAAAAACTGCCAGCCCCTTGTCCCGCGGCAGCTGCTCCGGGGTAAGGTATCCCGGCTCTCCCGGGGCGGCATCATCGGGGAAATAGTCAAACAGCAGATTCCAGCCCTCCGTTTCCACCAGAAAGCCGCTGTGATTCAGATAGGTGACCTGCACATGCTTCATCCGTTCTCGTCCTCCTTCAGCAGATAAAAGCGCAGCCGCAGCGAATGATCCGCTGCGGCCTTTTTCAAAACAGAATTCCCAAAACAGCAGCTGCGGCGGCAGCCAATGCGCCCACTACCACCAGAGCGGGAAGCGTACAGCCAAAGCAGCCGAGACAGCCGCCTCTTCCGTAGTACCCCCGCCTGTGGGGAGGGGGCGGCGGAGGCGGCATGGGGCCGCGGCCAAAGCCGCCGGGTCCGCGCCGGAAGCCTCTTCCGAATCCGCCAGGGCCCTGCCCTGGGCCGCGTCCGGGACCCCGCCCGGGACCGCCTGGGCCTCCGGGACCCCGTCCGGGACCGCCCGGGCCTCTTCCAGGTCCTCCATGCATCATCATGCTCCTCCTTTGATTTCCCACAGGAAAAGAAAAACAGTCTGTCAGATTCATCATAAACCGCCGCGCCTGATTTGTCAAGAATCCCGGCCTGCCCCGGCGGCAAAATCTTCTCCCGTCCGGTATCCGCAGCAATCCGCCATTGACATTTTCCCGCTGCCGGTCTATGATGGAGAAAAGGCTCTGTATTCAGATTTTCAGGGAGGTTCATTATGAAAAAACTGCTCTTTATCGGCAACAGCCACACCTATGTCAACCAGATGCCCCAGATGGTATCCGAGCTTTTCCGGATCTACGACAGCGAAGAGGCCCTGCCGGTCATGCTCACCCAAGGTGGCATGACCCTGCGCTGGCACGGCGACCAGGAACAGACCCACTTCAACATCCGGTACGGACGCTATGATTTCGTGGTGCTGCAGCAGGCCACCCACCCCTTTGACGGTGCCGAAGCCCTGCTGCGCAGCGCCGGCTGGCTACTGCCCGAGATCCGGGAGAGCGGCGCCAGACCGGTGGCCTACATGACCTGGGCGCAGAAATCCCGGCCGGAGGATCAGGCCGAGCTGACTGAAGCCTTCACCCGGCTGGCCAGAGAGGAAAACACTCTGCTGGCTCCCGCCGGCGTCATCTGGGAACGGATGCGCCAGCAGCACCCGGAGACCGAGCTGTACGCCGGAGACGGCGCCCACGCCAGCATGGCCGGTTCCTATCTGGCCGCCGTCAGCATCTACATGGCCATGACCGGCAAAAAGGCCCTTCCCTTCAGGGAGGACGCCTTCTACACCGATCGGAAGCTGGATGCTGCTCTTTGCCGGGAAATCCACCGGCTGGCGGGAGAAGTCTTCTCCGCCTGAAAACGCTCCGATAAACGCCATGCCGGGACTCCATTTCTGGAATCCCGGCGATTTTTTGTTTTTCACCTGTCTGACAGAGAGCGTTCAGCTTCTTTCTTATACCTCGTCTTCCCTGCCGGGATCCAGCTCTATCGCTTCGATCAGGTAGCGGGGCCTGTCCTTGACCTCCACATAGATCTTTCCGATATACTCGCCGATGATGCCCAGACAAAGCAGCTGAATGCCGCCGATCATCCAGATGGAAATCATCGTGGCGGTCCATCCGGCCACTGCGTGACCCAGCAGCTTGACCACCAGCGCCCAGATGACCGCGACGATGCTGGCCACAAACAGCAGCAGGCCCAGACCAGTCACCCAGCGAATGGGCTTGACCGAAAAGGAGGTAATGCCGTCAAAGGCGAAGGCCAGCATCTTTTTCAGCGGGTACTTGCTCTCACCGGCAAAGCGTTCATGGCGCTCATAGGTGACCGTGCTGCTCTTATAGCCGATCAGGGGCACGATGCCCCGCAGGAACAGATTGACCTCCCGGTAATCCGCCAGTCCGTCCAGCGCCCGGGCGCTGAGCAGCCGGTAATCGGCGTGGTTGTAGACGATGTCCACCCCCATGAGCTTCATGAATTTGTAGAAGCCCTGAGCGGTGCTGCGCTTGAAGAAGGTGTCGGTCTCCCGGCTGCTGCGGACGCCGTAGACCACCTCGCTGCCGTTCATATAGGCGTCCAGCATGCCTTCCACGGCCTCGATGTCGTCCTGCAGGTCGGCGTCCATCGAGATGCAGCAGTCGCACTGTCCCCGGGCGGTCATCAGCCCCGCCAGCAGGGCGTTCTGATGTCCCCGGTTGCGGGACAGCTTGACGCCGCCGAAGTGCGGATCCGATTGGCACAGCTCGGAAATCATGGGCCAGGTCTGATCCCGGCTGCCGTCATTGACAAAGAGGATCCGGCTGCGGTCCCTGACCCTGCCTCGGGCAATCAGCGACCGCAGCTTGTCCAGCAGCCGCCTTGAGGTCTCGGGCAGTACCTCCTGCTCGTTGTAACAGGGAACCACGATATACAAAATCGGAATTTCCATGATCATATACCTCCCGTTTATTCTTGATCCTGCGGAGCAGGTTCCTGATCCGCTGCATCTTTCTCCGAATCATCGCCTGTGCTTTCCTCTGACAGCGCATCCTGCAGCAGCTCCTCCAGAGGGGTCTCCTCCTCCGGCAGCTGAAGGGGCACCCGCTGCATCGCCTTGCGGGAACGCTGCAGCACACTGCCCACATAATCCTCCGCATTGGAAATGCTTCCGCCCCGGTACTGGTCATTGAGGTGGGCCGTGCTCCGGCCGAAAATCAGCACCTTTCTGCGAGAGAAGCGGCAGAGCAGCAGCAGATACAGGGCCAGCACAGCGGCGGCTCCCAGAGTGATCAGCAGTCCCAGCTTCAGACCGGGCGTCTCATAATCGAAGCGAATGTCGCTGCGGCCGGCCGGCACCTTGACCGCCATAAAGCCGTCACTGACATTTTCAACCGCCACCGGTTCCCCATTCACGGTGGCGCTCCAGCCCTCCTCATAGGGAACCGTGAAAAAGACCAGCTCGCTCTGATCCGTATAAATGCTGGCGGAGAAGCCCTTCTTATCCCGGATAAAGCTGTCGCAGACGGTTTCGCGCCGTTCATCCGCCATCTCAGCCAGTGCATCGGCGGTGGTGCTGGGCCGCAGCTCATCCGGCAGCGGCTCCAGAATATCGCCGTAGGCCTCGATCTGCTCGTCGCTGAGGTGCAGAGCCCGCAGCAGCAGCCGGTCCCGGCGGGATTCATTGCAGGACTCGAAGGATTTGTCGTCCACATAGTAATCGTAGGTAAAGCCCATGGGAATGTAGTTCAGATTCACATAGATCCTGAATTCATTTTCCGTGGTCAGGTAGACAAAGCCATCGATATCCGGTTCCTCTTCCATGGTTTCATAGCAGAGCAGATATTTACAGGAGGTCAGCGTCCGCAGGCCGTCGTACTTCAGATCCGGCCGGGAGGCCACGTTGCGGTCGACGCCGATGGCATCATAGAAGGTAAAGACCGAGCCCGGCACCACCGAGTGGAAGGTCTGGATGGTGGGCATCTGCCAGAACATGGGGAAATTGTCCATGCAGTGTTCGTCGTCCTTGCAGTACATGTCGATCCGGTAGAAATCGTCCTCTTCGGCAGCGATGAAGCTGAACTCGCCTCCGAGACCCATTTCCTTGACCCGGTGCACGGTGGTGGCGTTGCCCTTGCCCAGCATCAGCATCATGACGGAGGTCACCACAATCATGAAGCTCAGGGCCCCTGTGGACAGCCGCAGGAACTTCTTTGCGCTTTTCTCCCGGCTCATCCGGATCAGGCAGGCGGTCAGCACCAGGCCCACCACCGTCACCAGCAGATAGCACAGCAGCCGCTCGGGGTATTTGGGCAGCTGACCGAAGACAATCTCCCCGTCCGATTTGGAGGGGAAGACGCCGATCAGCGAAAAACCGATGACCGCCGCACCGGTCCAGGCGATGCCCGAACGCAGCTGTTCAAAGCTGCAGTCCTCCAGCGCCATGGCGCTCATCAGAGCCATGATCAGCAGCGGCATGTAGAACCACCGGGCGTAATAGGCGGTGTTGAAGGCCGAGAAGGCGCTGTTGAGGATGGGGATCAGCGCGATGAACAGGGACAGCAGGAAAATCTTTTTGGCCCAGTGCCTGCGGTGCAGCTTGCAGAAGGCCAGCACGCAGGACAGGGAAACCATCGGCAGGTACAGGGAAACCGACGACCACTTGGCGTTGGAATCGGGGAAGAAGTTGGGGTAGGCGGGAATATCCGGCGGATAGAACAGGCTCTGAATAATCAGGCCGTACCGCTGCACATTGCCGTAGAAGATGCCGTTCCAGCCCACAAGGAGATTGCCGGTGCGGGGATTGTCCATAATGGCCAGCAATCCCGGCAGCAGCAGCACCATAGACAGCAGCAGCCCCAGCACCGACTCCAGCGCCAGCAGCAGGAACTTCTTCAGACTGATCCGGAAATGCTCCTGATCGGTGAGCCGGATGCAGAAATAGATCACGACGAACAGAACCTCGCCGAAGAAAAAATAATAATTAACGCAGGCGCAGAGCCCCACGGCCAGGGCGAACATCCCCCTCCGGTCGTTGACCACAAACTCCTCCAGCCCGATCAGCAGCAGCGGGAAGAAGGCGATGACCTCATGGAAGTGGTTGAAAAAGATGTTGTAAATGCTGTAGCCCGAAAAGGCATACATCAGCGCCCCCAGCACCGCAAAGCCGGGGTTTTTCACAAACCGCTTCAGGTAGCCGTAGGAGGTCATGGCCGCCACGCCCATCTTCAGCATCAGCAGCGGCGCCATCAGATAGGGCACCGCCTCGCTGGGGAAGGGCAGGGTCAGCCAGAAAAAGGGGCTGCCCAGCAGGTAAAAGGCATAGGAGCCCACAAAATTGGCGCCCAGATCGGTGTACCAGTTCCAGCCGGTCTCACCCGAACGGATCATATCGTGGCAGAGCTGGTAGAAGGGAATCTGCTGGACATTGAAGTCACCGTAATAGATGAACAGGCCGCCGTCCATAATCAAAAAGGGCAGAAAGAACACAAAGGCGATGCCCACCGCCAGCAGAAATACCCGCAGGTAGCCCGGTTCCTTCCTCGTTGCACAGTTTGTCAAGATCTTCACCTCATCACGGCCGTCCCTGCGATTTTGAGCGGCCTGGTTGTTCTATTAAGTATTATAGCACAAAACCTGCTGCTTAGGGGACATTTTACAGAAAAATTTGTGTTTTCCCCGGTTCTTT
>JAQXNQ010000023.1 GCA_029098085.1 Oscillospiraceae bacterium | reverse complement strand
CCGGCCGGGAGAAAAGACCAGGTCACGCCGCGCTCCACGCAGAGCCGGAAGCAGCAGCGAGAAGAAAATCAGGCGCAATGAGTCGGAAGCCGTGAAGCGACTGGCCAGGACGATCAACTGCAATTTCGGCAGGGGCGACATCCACATGGTGAAGAAATATTCCGCCGATACGCTGCCAGCCAGCCGGGAGGAAGCGGAAAGGGATTTCGAAAAGCTGATCCGCAAGGCAAGGGAAATTTACCGGAAGGAAACCGGGAAGAGCCTGAAATACATATGGACCGTATCAGACCGGGACCCGAAAACCGGGAAGAAGGTGAGGCTCCATGTCCACGCCGTGATGAACAAGGTGGCATATGAGATCCTGCTGGGTTTGATCGATGAGAAGGATGAGCTGGAATACTCGTATCTGGATAACCGGGGAGATCATACCGCCCTGGCCGTATACATGATCGGCAACGGTAAAAGCGAAGAGGCAAACCGGAAAAAGTGGAGAAGCAGCCGGGGACTGGAGAAGCCGATCTTCACCGATCCGGAAGTCATTGAGGAAATTCATGAGATCCGGGCACCTGCCGGGGCGGAGATCAGGGAAAATGTACTCACGCTGGATGAGGAGACAGGCGAGGCCAGCGCTTATCTCCGCTATGTGCTGCCGGAAAAGCCCAAGGTAAAAGGGAGCCGGGTGCTGCTGCCAAAGCCGCCAAAGCGGGGAGGGAAAAAACGTGAATGAACGCAAAAACGAGAGAAAGCCTTTGCCGGGGTACCAGGTTATGGCCCTGTGCCCGAGATGCGCGCAGAAGCTGGGAAAGCTGAGACCGATGGAGGATGAAGGAGGCCGCGAGATCCGCATTGAGTGTTCTTTGTGCTGGAGACGGGTGACGGGGAAGCTGTACAAGGTTTTCCCACAGCCGAAGCCCAGGTACAGAAGCTCAGTCGGGGGCGGAGAGCGGGCCAGAGCAGGGAGGCGCTGAGATGGCCGAGAGCTGGAGGCAGGCAGATATCGTCTGTCCGTTTTTCCGCAATGAGGACGAAAAAGAGAAAAGCATCAATTGCGAGGGGATCTTTGAAGGCTCGGTGATCTGCTCGCGCTTTCGTTCGCCTAAAAAACGGGAACGACAACTCAGCCTGTACTGTGAAAAGGATTATCTGAGCTGCGAGGTCTATCGGGCGATCATGCAAGCAAAATATTCGGAGGATTGAAGCATGGCCGGTGGGGAGCAATCCCTCAGTCAGTGCTTTGCGGGCTTGGGATAGCTTTACGGGATCCTTCGCTGACGCTCAGGATGACAGCATAAATTGGAGAGAGACTACCCCTCAGTCGCCTGCGGCGGAACGGGCGACCGCAAGGGTCGCCCCTACGGCCCAGACAAGGGGCGCCATGACGGGAAGATTTAGGCAGGCGGATTATACCGCCTGTCTTTTTTGCGCTTAGGTTCAATCATAGAGAAAGGCGGAGCGGGTTTGATAGGATAAAACGCAAGAGGTGATACAGATGATCGACTGGACAAAGGCAGAGGTGGAATTTGTAGCCGGAGAGCTGAGCCTGAAGGACACGGCAAAGGCGCTGGGGGTGAGCTATTCCACGCTGTCTAAGGTGGCGGCCGAGGGAAAATGGAGGGCAAAGCGGAAAGAATACCGAAAAAGTGTGGCAAATAATGCGCTTTTGCGCGCGCGTGCACGCGATGAGAAAAGTCTGGATCAGTTGATCCAGGGCGCGGAAAAGGTTCTGGGCACGGCGATAGACGCGCTAAACGACAGCCAGCAGTTCAACCGCTATGTGATCACAGACGGCATGGGCGGAGCGGAAGAAAAAGTCTTCTCCAAGGTGGACAGCACGGCCATGAAGGAGATGACCGCCGTGATCAAAGACCTGACCGGACTTTTGCGGGATTTCTACGACATTCCCACACCGGGACAGAAGGCCGCGCAGGAGATCGCAAAGGAGCGGCTTGCCCTTGAACGGATGCGGAGCGGATCAGGCGGTGAAGACGGGCAGGAGACGGGCGTGATCATCCTGCCGCCGGTGAAAGAGAAGCAGGAAGATGGCTGAACAGAACGTGATCTGGGCGCCCCAGGAAAAGCAGGCGGAGTTTATGGAGCGTCCGGAGTATGAATGCCTGTACGGCGGCGCGGCCGGCGGCGGAAAGTCTGACGCGCTGCTGATGGAGGCCCTGCGGCAGGTACATATCCCCAGTTACCGGGCGATCATCTTCCGCAAGACCTATCCACAGCTGACGGAGCTGATCGACCGCAGCATGGCTTTGTACAAGCCGGCATATCCCAGAGCCAGGTACAACGAGCAAAAGCACATGTGGAGCTTCCCCAGCGGAGCGAAGATCTATTTCGGCACAATGCAGTACACCAAGGACCGGACCAACTACCAGGGCAAGCGCTATGACTTCATCGGCTTTGATGAGCTGACGCACTTTACCTGGGATGAGTACAGCTACATGTTTTCCCGAAACAGGCCCTCACGCTCTCCGGGCAGCAAGGATAAAACCCGGTGTTATATCCGGGCGACAGCAAACCCGGGCGGCGTAGGCCACGGCTGGGTGAAGGACCGGTTTATCACAGCCGCGCCGCCGCGGACGACGATCACAGAGACCGTGACGGTGGACATGCCCGACGGCACGAAAAAACAACTGAGCCGGGACAGAATCTTCATTCCGGCCAGTGTCTTCGACAACCATGCGCTGCTGGAACAAAACCCGGACTATCTGGGTTCACTGGCCATGCTGCCGGAAAAGGAGCGGAATGCCCTGCTGTACGGCGACTGGGACAGCTTTTCCGGCCAGTATTTCACGGAGTTTCGTACACTTCCGGACACGGCCATGTGCGTTAAGGCCGGCATCACCGAGGCACAGGCCAGAGAGCAGGGAAGGTTTACTCATGTAATAGAGCCCTTTGACCTGGACAGGGGAGACAAGCGAGGCTGGAAGATCTATCGCTCATACGACTTCGGCTATGCCAAACCCTTCAGCTGCGCATGGTGGGCGGTAGACTACGACGGGACCCTGTACCGGATCCTGGAGCTGTATGGCTGCACAGGAACGCCCAACGAAGGAGTCAAATGGACCCCGCATCAGCAATTCGCCGAGATTGCAAGAATTGAGCGGGAGCACCCATGGCTTAAAGGACGGAGGATCGAGGGTGTGGCTGACCCGAGCATTTGGGACGCAAGCCGGGGAGAAAGCACCGCAGAAGTGGCAGAGAGCTTCAGAATCTATTTTGAGCCGGGGGACAACCAGCGGATCCCCGGGTGGATGCAGTGCCATTACCGGCTGCAATTCGATGAAAACGGATATCCGCGGATGTATGTTTTCTCCAACTGCCGGGCCTTTATCCGCACCATACCGCTGATGATGTACGATGAGACAAAGACAGAGGACCTGGACAGCAAGCTGGAAGACCATGTGGCGGATGAGTGGCGCTATATGTGCATGGCGCGGCCCATTACGCCGCTGCGGCCACGGAAAGAGAGCAAAGAATTTCGGGTATTTACGGATCCGCTGGATCAGATAAAGAGGACGAAACAACGGTGAGCGGCGGGGGAAGCAATCCCTCAGTCACGGCTTCGCCGTGCCAGCTCCCTTTACACAAGGGAGCCAAGCACCTCATCCGGCCCTGCGGGCCACCTTCCCCTCAAGGGGAAGGCTTCACGAGCGGCCACACAGGGCCGAATCTACGGGGCGTGTAACTACCCATCAGCCGCCTACGGCGGAACGGGCGACCGCAAGGGTCGCCCCTACGGCCATGACAAGGGGAGCCTTTCCTCAGAGGGGAGCCATTTCGAGGTTCAGGATGACAGCAAGAGATAAAACAAGGAGGAAAACATGGACACACAAGAACTCTGTATGATCGAGATCCCGAAAAAGGGATGGGATGACATCAAACGCAGGACAGCCCAGGCCGCCGCCGATATCACGGTGATCGAGAGTTATCTGGCCTGTATCATCGCCAATCTGGATGAACCGGGAGCGCAGGAGCAAAAGCAGGATCTTAACGGAGTATTCGACATGCTCGAAGTCCAGCACAGGACGCTGCTCGACCTGTTTATGCGTGAGGCATACATACAGACAATGGATTGAAAAAGGAGAAAATATGGACGAAATCAGAACAGAAGCGCCGGTTTTGGCGGAGGAAATGAAAAAAGCGCCTGTAGGGCAGGAGCAGCTTCGGAAATGGCTGGGGATCCTGCAAAAATACAAAACAGGGAAAAGCAGCCTGGAGAGCCGCGTAAAAGCGGCAGAGCAGTGGTGGAAGCTCAGAAACGAATATGAGGAGCTGAAGACCAGTTTGCAGAACCCGGATGATTTCAAATGCAAATCCGGCTGGCTGCACAATGTCATCGTCTCCAAGCATGCTGACGCCATGGAGGCCTACCCGGAGCCAAACATC